>JBEAOO010000280.1:0-6037 GCA_041164825.1 Pseudomonadota bacterium
CCTGTTCAGGTGTTTCTTTGCTTACTTTCTTTGCACCAGCAAAGAAAGTGAGTCGCCCTGCCGGGGCGAACACCCGGCGGGCTGCAGCGCCAGGCCACCACACGCGCACACGCACACGCAGCAAAGCCCAACGCCTGTTCAGGTGTTTCTTTGCTTACTTTCTTTGCACCAGCAAAGAAAGTGAGTCGCCCTGCCGGGGCGAACACCCGGCGGGCTGCACCGCAACGCCACCAGACGCCCCCTCCGCACCAACCCGCTGCCCCGCAGCAAGAGACACCGCCCCACACGACCCCCTCACCACCAACTCCGGCACATGCGGAAACGTCGCCCGTGGCAAATCGCTCGTCACCCCCAACTGCAACAACAACTCCGCCACTGCCTCGCGCCCATGCCGCGCCGGGTCCGAGCGCAAGGTGGTCAAGGGCGGGTGGGCAAAGGCGGCCAAGGGAATGTCGTCGTAGCCCACCACGGCCACATCCTCAGGCACACGGCGCCCCGCTTCTGCCAACGCCCGCATCGCACCAAACGCGATGGTGTCGTTGCCCGCAAACAGCGCGGTGAAATGGGGGTTGCGGCCGAGCAGGCGCTGCATCGCCTCGTAGCCGCTTTGCGCGCTGATGTCACCGTACTCGACCCAATCGTCGCCGGGCTCGATGCCGGCAGCCTGCAGGGTGAGGCGCCAGCCGCGTTCGCGCTGCTGCACCGAGTGGTACTCGTTGCGCGCGAAGCTCACGTACGCGATGTGGCGGTGGCCCAAATCGAGCAAATGCTGCACGGCGATGCGGGCCGAATCGCCGTTGTCGTTGCCCATCACGTGGGCGCCCGCCAGGTGGCGCAGCTCGGCGCCAAACACCACCATCGGGATGTGCGCATCGCGCAGACGCTCGATGTGTTCGTGCTCGGACACGCGCGGGTTCACCACAATCAGGCCGTCGATGCGCCGGCTTTGCACCAGGCGCACAAAGCCGCCCGGCGCCTGGCCTTCGTCTTCGGTCGCCTCGATCAGCAGCTTCAACCCATGCCGGTGGCACTCGGCGTTGACGGTGGCAAAGAGCTGGCCGATGAAGGCGTCGTCTTGCAAGTGCGCGGCTTTGGGGATCACCAAGGCCACGGTGCCGGCCGTGCCGCCAGCCAATGAGCGTGCGCCGGCATGCGGCGTGTAGCCGAGGTCGCGAGCGGCATCGAGCACGCGCTGGCGCGTGGCCTCGGAGATGGTTTGGCCGCGCGCGTTGTTGAGCACGAACGACACGGTGGCGCGCGAGACCCCGGCACGGGCGGCCACTTCGGAGCTGGTGGCGGGGCGGAGCGAGGCAAGCGGCATGGCGGACAAAAAAAGCGGTCGGTCTGTCGATCAACATCGAGCTCAGCCGACCGCCGATTCATCGATGCACGGTCAGGCCTGCAGGTACTCGGGCAGGAAGTCGCGGTGGGCCAGCAGCAACTCATCGACCATGGCACGGATCTGGTCCAGGTCGAGCTGGGCCGCGGTGTGCGGGTCCAGCATGGCGGCATGGTAAACGTGGTCGCGGCGCTGCGCGAAGATGGCCTCCACCACCATCTCTTGCACGTTGACATTGGTGCGCATCAAGGCCGCCAGTTGCACCGGCAACTTGCCCACGCGGGTGGGCTGCACGCCGTTGCGATCGACCAAACAAGGCACTTCCACCGCGCAGCCTTGCGGCAGGTTGTCGATCAAGTGGTTGTTGAGCACATTGCCGTAGATGACACTGGGCTCACCGCTCACCATCGAGTGAATGATGGTGCCGCCGTACTCGACCGAGCGCTTGATCTCGCGCAGGCCCTCCAACATGCGCGCTGCGCCCAGCACCTCGCGGCGCATCACGTGGATGTTGGCGGCTTCCACCTGGGCTTGCAGCGCGGCCGGGTCTTGCGAGCCGGGGGCATCCAGCTCGCGCTCGATGTAGGGCCAGGCGTGCTCGAACACCTGGCAGCGGCCTGGGTACTCGTCGAGCGGGATGTTGTACTTGGCCAGCAGCTCTTCGCGGCCCTGCTTGATGAACCAGGGCACGTACTCGCTGAAGTGCTCGCTCGATTCGGTGGGGAAGTGGCCGAGCTGGTGCAGCATCTCGTAGCGCACACGGTTCCAGGCGGGCATGGTGCCGTTGCGATGGATCTCGCGCAGGCGCGGGTAGAGGTCGACGCCCTGGTGCTCAAAGCGGGTGTAGAAGGCCATGTGGTTGATGCCGGCGCACTGGAAGTCGATCTCTTCCACGGGGATGCCGAGATCGTGCGCCAGCTCTTGCGCCGTGCCTTGCACGCTGTGGCACAAGCCGACCGTGGGCACACGCGTGCTGGCGCGGTTGAGGGCCCAGGTGATCATGGCCATCGGGTTCACGTAGTTGAGGTGAATCGCGCCGGGCGCGCACAGCTCGTCCATGTCGCGCAGCATGGCCAGTTGCACGGGGATGGTGCGCAGGCCGCGCATGATGCCGCCGATGCCCAGGGTGTCGCCGATGGTCTGCTGCAGGCCAAACTTTTTGGGGATCTCAAAATCGGTGACGGTGGCGGGCTTGTAGCCGCCGACCTGGATGGTGTTGATCACGAAGTTGGCACCGGCGAGCGCACGGCGGCGGTCGGTGCTGGCGGTGATCAGGGGCTGGGCGCCCAGGCCGTCGGCCAGGCGGTGCGCCACTTTTTCAGACAAGGCCAGGCGGTGCGGATCGATGTCGTGCAGCGCCACCTCACATTGCGCCAGCTCGGGGTACGACAAGATGTCGCCCAGCAGGTTGCGGGTGAACACGGTGCTGCCTGCACCGATGAGGGTGATCTTTGTGCGAGCGGAGCTCATGGGGTGTGCCTTGTGCGAGAGGTGGTCGAGAGAGAGAGAACGAAACCAGCGGCAGAGCGGCAGGGAAAAAGCCGCCAGCCACGGGCGCGAACCCGGGCTGGCGGCAAACGGAGGCGAGTGCTCTGAAACCTCGCGCACTCCGAAGGAGACATGCGTGGTGGGGGATGGCGCCCGGCGCGCGCCGTGCGCAGCCGGGGCCCGGACTGCTTATCAGTTCTTCAAGATTTGTGCGGCCTTGGCGTTGGCGTCTTTGAGCGCCACAGCAGCGGTCTGCTTGCCCATCAGCACCGATTCCATGGCGCCGTTCATGACTTCGCTGATCTCCGAGCCGTTGTCGCCAATCGGCATCAGGAACACCTGCGATTGCGCCATGGTCAAGAAGGCCGACGAATCGACGCCCTTCTTCTTCTGCACGCCCACGGCCTTGGCCGCCATGCCCTTGACGGCAGGGAACACCACACCGTAGCTGGCCACCACCTCTTGGCAGTTCGCCGAGCCGAGGTACTTCACCCACTGCCAGGCTTCTTCCTTGTTCTTCGAACTCATCGAGATCGAATCGGCCAGGCCGTTGAACATGGTGGCGCGCTTGCCGGTGGGGCCAGTGGGCAGCGGGATCCAAGCGTGCTCAAACTTCGCGTTGTCCTTGAAGTAGGTGATCATCCACGAACCCTGCGGCACGATGGCGGCCTTGCCGGCCACAAACATCGCGTCCGAGCCCAGGGTGCGGGTGTTTTCCAGCGAGGCCGACACGCCCTTGGCGGGCAGGCCGGCCAGCCATTGGATGGTCTCGGCCAGCTTCGGGTCGTCGTAGTAGTACTTGGCGGCCCAGGGTTTGTCCTGGAACTTGAAGCCGTTGCTGACCGCAAAGTGGCTCCACTCGGTCTGGCCCTTCATGTCGCCCGTGCCTGGGTTTTGGTAGCCGTAGACGGCGACATTGGCCTTGTCGAACTTGGGGCTGAGCGCGTTGTTGCCGTTTTTGTCGAGCGTGAGCTTCTTCACCACGGTCTCAAAGCTGCCGCCATCCTTCGGATTCCATTTCATGTTTTGCAGCTCGGCCAGCGTCACGCCGGCCTTCTTGGCCACGCTCAGGTTGACCAGCATGGCGATCGTGTCCCAGTCTTTGGGCAGGCCGTACTGCTTGCCATCGCGACCCCAGATGTCATACAGACCGGCCGAGTAGCTGGCAGCGCTGACCTTGTCGCGCTTGATGTAGGGCGTGAGGTCGACGAGCTGGTTGTTCTTGGCGAACTCGGGGTACTTGGCCAGGTGGTCGGTGAACACGTCGGGCGCGGTGCCCGAGATGAAGCCGGTGGAGATGGCCGTCCAGTAGTCGTTCCAGCCCGACTGGCTGATCTTCACGCTGATGCTGGGGTTCTTTTTGGTGAAGTCGGCGGCGCACTGTTGGTAGGCCGGCAGCTGGTTGGAGTCCCAGAGCGCTTACTTGATTTCAACGGCGTGGGCGCTGCCCGCGGCCACGGTGAGGGCGGCAACAACCAAGGGGCTGAGCTTGAAGGTCATTCGAATGTCTCCTGCTGTGATGTGTGTGAACGAACGGGGAAAGAAAACGCTGGGAGGGGCCGGACCGAGCCGCGAGTCATTGGGGGCTCATTTGCCGCCACTGAACTGCACCGACTCGACCACGCGTCGGCTGAAGGTCACCAGCAACACCACGGTGGGCAGCACGGTGATGGCGGTGGCCGCCATCAATCCGGTCCAGTCGGGCTGCCCCTGTGGGGTTTGCGATTTGAAGGACTGCAGGGCCACGGGCAGCACCTGCATCGCTTCGTCTTTGGACACCAAGAAGGGCCAGAAGAACTCGTTCCACATGTTGATGCCGGTGAGCATGGCGATGGTCACGATCGGCGTCACGCTGAGCGGCAACACCACGCGGAAAAAGATGTAGAGGTGCGAGGCGCCGTCGAGCAGCGCGGCCTCTTCCAGGTCTTTCGGGATCGACAAAAAGAACTGGCGCAAAAAGAAGATCGAGAAGCCCTGCATCAGACAAAACGGCGCCACCATGCCGGCCATGGTGTTGAGCAGGCCCAGGTCTTTGATGAGGATGAAGTTGGGGATGAAGGTGACCACGCCCGGCACCATCATCGAGGCCAAGAACAAGCCGAAGATCACATTGCGGCCCGGGAATCGCAGCCGCGCAAAGGCATAGGCCGCCATCGCCGCGCAGGCGATCTGGATGGTCACCACGATGCCGGTGAACATCAGCGAGTTGCCCAGCGCCTTCATGAAATTGATCTGCGCGCCCGAGCCACCGGCGGCCAGGCTTTCTTCGGTGCTCATCAGGCCCAGCACGCGCTTGAAGTTGACCAGCGTCGGGTCGCTGGGCAGCAGTTGCGTGGACTGGGTGTAGAGCTCGCCCGGCGCCATCAGCGCGGTTTTGATGACGACCCACAGCGGCATCAGCGTGACGGTGAGCATGCCCAGCAGCACGACCCAGGCCAGCAATTGGCCGAGGCTCAGGCGGCTCTTGCGGTGCAGGCCGGGAATGGAGGTGGTGAGGGTGCTCATGGTGCTGTGTGGCTCAGGCCAAGTCGTTTTCAGAGGCCCGCAGCACACGCATCTGGACGATCGTGTAGAGCACCATCACCAGTGCCAGCGCCATCGACATGGCCGAGGCGTAGCCCATCTTGTAGAAGCTGAAGGCGTTCTGCACGATGTAGTAGACGATCACCCGGGTCGAATCCAGCGGGCCGCCGCCGGTGGTCACGGCGATGGTGTCGAAGATCTGGAACGAGCCGGTCACGCTGGTCACCAGCACAAACACCATCACCGGGCGCAGCAGCGGCAGGGTGATGCGCCAGAACATCTGCCACTCGCTGGCACCCTCCAGCGCGGCGGCTTCGTACAGGTTGCGCGGAATGTTTTGCAGCCCGGCCAGAAACAGCATGGCCACCAGCCCCATGTGCCGCCAGATGTTGACCGCCGCCACCGTCAGCAGCGCCTGGTCTGCGCCGCCAAAGAAGGGCTGGCGTTCAAAGCCGATGCCGTCGATCAGGCTGTTGACCAGGCCCAGCAGCGGGTCCAGCATCCACAGCCACATCATGGCCACCAGCACGTTGGACAGCAGATAGGGCAGCAGCACGATGGACTTGACGAACAGCGACTTGGTCAGCCGGTCCATAGCCACCGCCAGGAACAGGCCCAGTACGGTTTGCAACGGGATGTTCAGCGCCACGTAGTAGGCCGACAGCTTCATGCCGTTCCAGAACTTGC
>JBEAOO010000281.1:0-8664 GCA_041164825.1 Pseudomonadota bacterium
AACACATCGTCTGGCGACCAGATCACCAGGCCGTCGTAAGACGCTTCGGCCAGTTCCACGGCCTTCAACAGGCCTTCGACCACAGCCTGGCTGATGAGGTGCAGCTTGCAGGTGATGCTGGCGATCAGCACCTCACCGTCCAGCGTCCAGACGCGAATCTCGTCGTCCTTGAACAGCTCGGTGCCGCTCTTGAGCGGGTCGGCCGCGCCGCTGCCGAACACGGTCTCGGGGAAGTGTTGGCGCTGGTAGACGGGCAATGCGCTCACCGGCACATAAGCCGCACGCGATGGGCTCCACGAGCCTTCGGCGCTGTGCACGCCGTCGCGGCCATCAAACACCCAAGCGGGCAGCGGCGCGGTGCTCAGCGCCTTGCCGGCGTCGATGTCGGCCTTGACCCACTCGGCCACTTGCTTCCAGCCGGCGGCTTGCCAGAGCTCAAACGGACCCTGCTGCATGCCGAAGCCCCAGCGCATCGCGAAGTCGACTTCGCGGGCGGTGTCGGCAATGTCATGCAGGTGTACGGCGGCGTAGTGGAAGGCATCGCGCAGGATGGCCCACAGGAACTGCGCCTGCGGGTTGCTCGATTCGCGCAACAGCTTCAGGCGGTCGGCCGGGGCCTTCTTCAAGATGCGGGCGACGATCTCGTCGGCCTTGCCACCGGCGGGCACGTACTCACCCTTGGCGGGGTCGAGGCGCAGGATGTCTTTGCCGACTTTCTTGAAGAAACCGGCACCGCTTTTTTGGCCCAGCGCGCCTTGCTCGATCAGCTTGGCCAGCACCGGCGGGGTGCTGTAGCTGCTGTAAAACGGGTCGGCCTGCAGGTTGTCTTGCAGCGTCTTGATGACGTGGGCCATGGTGTCCAGGCCCACCACATCGGCGGTGCGGAAGGTGCCGCTGCTGGCACGGCCGAGCTTCTTGCCGGTCAGGTCGTCCACCACGTCATACGTGAGGCCAAACTGCTGCGCTTCATGGATGGTGGCCAGCATGCCAGCGATGCCGACGCGGTTGGCGATGAAGTTGGGCGTGTCTTTGGCGCGCACCACGCCTTTGCCCACGGCAGTGGTGACAAAGGCTTCGAGCTGGTCGAGGATCTCCGGTCGCGTGGCCGGGGTGGGGATCAGCTCCACCAAGGACATGTAGCGCGGCGGGTTGAAAAAGTGGATGCCGCAAAAACGCGGCTTGATTTCTTCAGGCAACACCTCGGCCAGCTTGCTGATCGACAGGCCCGAGGTGTTGCTGGCCACGATGGCGTGCGGCGCCACGGCGCCGGCAATGCGCTGGTAGAGGTCGAGCTTCCAGTCCATGCGCTCGGCGATGGCCTCGATGATCAGGTCGCACTCGCCCAGCTTGGCCAGGTGTTCTTCGTAGTTGGCGGCTTCGATCAGCGCAGCGGCTTCGGGCACGCCCAGCGGCGCCGGCTTGAGCTTTTTGAGGTTGTCGATGGCGCGGGTGACGATGCCGTTCTTCGGGCCTTCTTTGGCCGGCAGGTCAAACAGCACCACGGGCACATTGCAGTTGACGAGGTGCGCAGCGATTTGCGCACCCATCACACCGGCGCCGAGCACGGCGACTTTGCGGACGGGAAATCGGGTCATGGAGGCTCCTGGGGGAATGTTCTGAGGTTTGCGTTTATTCAATGCGCTGCCAGGTCTGGGTGCGGCCAAACATCGGCGCACCGACGTAGCCCCGCACTTCCAGCGACTTGCCGCCACTCACGGGGCGCAAGCGCACTTTGTAGGTCTTGCCATTGTTCGGATCGAGAATCTCGCCGCCATCCCACAGACCCTTGTCGTCGTCGCTTTGTTTGACGTTGCGCACGATGGTCATGCCCAGCACCGGCTTGTCCTTGCGCTCGTCGCTGCACTTCTCGCACTTGGCGTCTTGCTTGGTCGGGTCGAGCAGCTTCTCGATGCGCGCCGTCAGCACGCCCGCGCTGTCGCTGATGCGCACCAGCGACTTCTCGGTCTTGGTCTCGTCGTCGATGGTCTTCCACAGCCCCACCGGGGTGGACTGGGCGTGGGCGGCATGCGCCGCAAAGGCCAGCAAGGCGGCGGTGAGCAAGGTCTTGGTCATGGGGCGTCGTCCTCGTTTGATGGGGGGGGTCGTCGGTCGGCGGCTTGGGCGATCAGAACATCGCTTCGTCCATGGCCATCAGCGGGGCCACACCGGCGCGAGCACTGCGAATCAGGCCGGCGGTCTCAGGCAGCAGCTTGGCGAAGTAGAAGCGCGCGGTGTGCAGCTTGGCGGCGTAGAACTTGTCGCCGCTGCTTTGTTTGTCGAGCGCCACCTTGGCCATGCGGGCCCAGAAGTAGCTGAACACCAGGTGGCCCACCACGCGCAGGTAGTCGACCGAGGCGCCGCCCACTTCATCGGCATTGCCAAAGGCCTTCATGCCGAGTTCGGTGGTCAGCTTGGCGACCTTGTCGCCCAGGTCGGCCAGCGGGTTCACGAACTCTTGCATGGCTTCGTTGGTGCCTTCTTCTTCAATGAAGTCGGTCACCAGCTTGCCAAATTTCTTGAGCTTTTTGCCGTTGTCGGCCAGCACCTTGCGGCCCAACAAATCGAGGCTCTGGATGGTGTTGGTGCCTTCGTAAATCATGTTGATGCGGGCATCGCGAACGTACTGCTCCATGCCCCACTCGTGGATGTAGCCGTGGCCGCCAAACACCTGCATGCAGTGCGAGGTGGCGATCCAGCCGTTGTCGGTCAGGAAGGCTTTGACGATGGGCGTGATCAGCGCCACCAGGTCGGCGGCGTCGCGCTTTTCGTCTTCGTCGTCGCTGCTGAGTTCTTTGTCGAGCTGCAGCGTGGTCCACATGGCCAGCGCGCGGCCACCTTCGGCGTAGGCGCGTGCGGTCAGCAGCATCTTGCGCACATCGGGGTGCACGATGATCGGGTCGGCTGCTTTGTCGGTGGCCTTGGGGCCGGTGAGCGAGCGCATCTGGATGCGGTCTTTGGCGTAGGCCACGGCGTTTTGGTAGGCCACCTCGGTCAGGCCCAGGCTCTGCATGCCCACGCCCAAACGCGCCGCGTTCATCATCACGAACATGGCTTGCAGGCCCTTGTTGGGCTCACCCACCAGCGTGCCCACGGCGCCGTCGAGCACGATCTGCGCGGTGGCGTTGCCGTGGATGCCCATCTTGTGTTCGAGGCCGGCGCAGAACACCGGGTTGCGCTCGCCCAGCGAGCCATCGGCCGCCACCTTGAACTTGGGCACCAGGAACAGCGAGATGCCTTTGGAACCGGCCGGCGCATCGGGCAGACGGGCCAGCACGAGGTGGACGATGTTGGCGGTGAGGTCGTGCTCGCCCGCGGAGATGAAAATCTTTTGGCCGGTGATTTGGTAGCTGCCGTCACCCACGGGTTCGGCCTTGCTGCGCAGCAGGCCCAGGTCGGTGCCGCAGTGCGGTTCGGTCAGGCACATGGTGCCGGTCCATTCGCCGCTGGTCAGCTTGGGCAGGTAGAGCGCTTTTTGTTCGGGCGTGCCGTGGGCGTGCAGGGCCTCGTAGGCGCCGTGGCTCAGGCCCGGGTACATGGTCCAGGCCTGGTTGGCACTGTTGAGCATCTCGTACAGGCACTGGTTCACCACATGCGGCAGGCCCTGGCCGCCATAGGCCGGGTCGCAGCTCAGCGAGGGCCAGCCGCCCTCCACATATTTGGCATACGCCGCTTTGAAGCCTTTGGGCGGCGTCACTTCGTGCGTGGTTTTGTCGAGCGTGCAGCCCTCGGCGTCGCCGCTGAGGTTGATTGGGAACAGCACCTCGGCGGCGAACTTGCCGCCTTCTTCGAGCACGGCGTTGACGGTGTCGGCATCCACATCAGCGTGCGGCGGCAGCATCTTGAGCTCCTCCACAACGTTCAGCACCTCGTGCATGAGGAACTGCATGTCGCGCAACGGGGGGGTGTAGGTGGCCATGGGTGGGGTGCTCCGGGTCAGGCTCGGTCAAACAAAAAAGGGACTGGGAAAATCAGGCTCCACGCGGCTTGCGGCGGCGCGGGGCGGGCACAGGAAACAGGGGGGCCGGCACGGCGGATGGCGCAGCAGCGGCAGCAGAACTCGCCGCAACAGCCAGCGCCGTGGTGGCGGTGGCGGGCGGCAGCTCGCGGGCGTAGTCGGCCATCAAGCGGTCGAAGCCGCGCCGGGCGCGCTCCACCGCACCTGCGTGGCGCAAGAAGCGCGCGTCGTGGTGCAGCGCCAGCACCATGCCGTGCAGCTCAAACAGCACCTGGCGCGGGTCGGTATCGGCACGCAGGTGGCCTTCTTCCACGGCCAGACGCACGGCGCGCTCCAGCGCGTCTTGCCAAGCGCGCACCATGGCCACCAGCGCGTCGCGCACGGGGCCGGGGCGGTCGTCAAACTCCACCGCACCGCTGATGTACAGGCAGCCCGAATCAAGCTCCACCGACACCCGGCGCAGCCAGTGCTCAAACAGTGCGCGCAGCCGCGGCAGGCCACGTTCATTTTGCAGCGCAGGGAAAAACACCTCTTCCTCAAAGCGCGCGTTGTACTCGCGCACCACACAAATCTGCAGTTCTTCGCGCGAGCCGAAGTGGGCAAACACGCCCGACTTGCTCATGTGCGTCACCTCGGCCAGCGCACCGATCGACAAACCCTCCAGCCCCATGTGCGAGGCCAAGCTCAGCGCCGCGTCCAAGATGACCGCGCGCGTCTGCTGGCCCTTCAACAGCGAGCGCTGCGAGGCCGTGGCGGCTGGGGCGGATGGCGGAGACGAAGGCGAGGCGGACACGGTTCGGACTCAAAAAAGAACGTTCGTGCTATTTTGCAGAAAAACAGCGCGAAGCCCAAGCCCCTTTTTTCTTTTTTCGATCGAAGCGCGGCAAACCTGCGGCAAATGCACCTCAACCGCGGGTAAACACTGAAGGCAAAGCGGCGTGCCACAGACGTGTCACGGTCAAACCGTTATATTGGGGCGGGGTTCGGCAGACATCTGCTGATGCCCATGTCTGCGCCCAAGCCCATGCCCGTCAGTGAGAACCTCCCCAGGAGCCGATCAACGTGGAAGTGCTGCAACTCGATCTCTCTGGCCGCCCGCAAGCGTGGCTCACGCCGCGCGAGGCCGCTGGCATCTACGCCACGGGCGGTGTCGCCTGGACGCTGGGGGACACCTTCGTCGTGCTGCGTGGCGGCACCCAGCGCACCGGCCTGCAATCGCGCATCGAGCTCCACCCCATCATTGCCGTGCGCGGCAGCGTGCCCAGCCGTGCGTGGCGGCAAGCGCCCGCGCTCACCAACCCCAAGCTCTTTGCGCGCGACCGCCATGTGTGCGCCTACTGCGGCGATGCGGTGCACGCCGATGAACTCACCCGCGAGCACATCACCCCCACCTCGCGCGGCGGACAAGACGGCTGGATGAACTGCATCACCGCCTGCAAAAGCTGCAACGGCCGCAAGGGCAGCCGCATGCCCGAGGAAGCGCACATGAGCTTGCTCTACCTGCCCTATGTGCCCAGCCTGCACGAAGACATGATCCTGCGCGGCCGGCGCATCGTGTCGGACCAGATGGCGTTTTTGCTGGCCAGCGTGCCGCGCCACAGCCGGCTGCACGGCTGAAGGGATGGGCCCGCGCGGCCGCGCTGCAGGGCTCGGGCCCGGGCCCGTGCAAAGAAGTGCAAAACAAGCACGCCACCTTGGCGTGGAACTCTGCACGCGCCAGACAATCCACCGTCATGGCTGGTCAACCTGCGCACAGCGCGCCGCGTTGGCTGGCATTCACTTGGAGAATGCTTGTGTTCAAGAAACTGCTGATCGCCACCGCCGTCGTCGCCCTCACCGCCTGCGCGTCGAGCAACCCCGATGTCATCCAACGCGGTGACGCGCAACGCCTGTCGCAGGTGCAAGACGCCACCGTGCTGTCGGTGCGCCATGTGGTGGTCGATGGCAACCAGAGCGGCGCAGGTGCTGCCACTGGCGGCGTGATCGGCGCGGTGGCCGGCAGCGGCGCAGGCGGCAACCGCACCGGTGCGGTGGTCGGCGTGCTGGGCGCCGTGGCTGGTGCGGTGATTGGCAACGCGGTGGAGCGCGCCAGCACCCGTGAAGAATCGGTCGAAATCCTGCTGCAGCTGCGCAACGGCGAACGCCGCGCCATCGTGCAGGCCAAGGGCAACGAAACGCTGGAACCCGGCGAAGCGGTGATCTTGGTGACGACCGGCGGCAAGACGCGCGTGATGAAGGCCCCGGCCGGCACCCGTTGAGCCCTCGCCCGCCTGGCACCAACTGCCCGGCAGCTGCCCGGTCGCTACACAGCAGCTTTCCGGCCGCTGTTTGGCGAGCCACCGTGACGGTGGATGCCCTCGACACCGCAGCACAGCAGCACCCGGCTAGGATGATGCGAACATGCCGTCCATCGTCCTGCCCCCCGCCTCTGCTGCTGCGCCCACCGCCACCTCCGCCCTGCCCAGCCGCGACACGGCCGAGGCCCTGACCGCCCTGCTGGAGCGCCAGCGCCAAGCGCGTGCGGGCCAACCCATTCCGGGACTGGCCGAGCGCCGCCTGCGCCTGCAAGCCCTGCGCCGCTTCGTCACCGTGCACGACGCCGCCATCTGCACGGCCATCAGCGCCGACTATGGCCACCGCAGCACCCACGAAACCCGGCTCACCGAGATCGTGCCCGTGCTCGGCGGCATCGACCACACCTTGAGCCACCTGCGCCGCTGGGCCGCGCCGCAACGTCGTTACGTCGATTGGCTCACCTTCCCCGGCGCGCACAACCGCGTCATCCCGCAGCCGCTGGGCGTGGTGGGCGTGATCGTGCCGTGGAACTTCCCGCTCAACCTCAGCCTGCTGCCACTGGCCGCCATCCTCGGCGCCGGCAACAGCGCGCTGATCAAAATGAGCGAGCACTCGCGCCACCTGGCTCAGCTGATGAGCCAGCGCTTGCCCGATTTTTTGCCGACCGAGGTGGTGCAAGTCATCGACGACAGCGGCGGCGTCGGCCCGCTGTTTTCGCAGCTGCCGCTCGACCACCTGCTGTTCACCGGCTCGGCCGCCACAGGCCGCGCGGTGATGGCCTCGGCGGCGGCCAACCTGTGCCCGGTCACGCTGGAGCTCGGTGGCCGCTCGCCAGCCATCGTGGGCCGCAGCTTTCCGCTGCGCACGGCCGCCGAGCGCATCCTGTACGTCAAGTGCCTGAACGCCGGGCAAATTTGCACCACCGTCGACCACGCCTGGTTGCCGCGCGAATCGGTGGGGTCGTTTGTCGACATGGCCCGCCAAATCGTGCCCGCGCGCTACCCGCAGCTCAGCTCGCCCGACTACACGTCCATCCACAGCGACGCTGATTTCCAGCGCCTGCTGCGCACGCTGGAAGACGCGAAGGCACGCGGTGCCACCGTCATTGCGCTGCTGCCCGGCCCAGCGTCTGACGCAGCCACCCGCAAGCTGGCTCCGCATCTGGTGCTGGACGCCCCGGCCGATTGCACGCTGATGCAGCGCGAAATCTTCGGCCCCATCTTGCCGGTGTGCGGCTACCAGCAACTCAGCGAGGTGGTGCAGGCTGTGAACGCCGGGCCGCGGCCCTTGGCCACCTACCCCTTCAGCCACGACCGCACCGAGGTGCAACACCTGCTCGATCACGTGATGTCGGGCGGCGTGTCGGTGAACGATGCCCTCTTTCATGTGGCCCAGCACGACCTGCCTTTTGGCGGTGTGGGCGCATCGGGCATGGGCCACTATCACGGGCGCGAGGGCTTCGAGACCTTCAGCAAACTGCGCCCGGTGTTCTACCAAGCGCGGTGGAGTGCGGCGGCCGCCCTGCTCACGCCGCCGTATGGCCAACTGATCGATCGCGCGCTGAAATTCCTGATGCGCTGAGCGAAGCGCCGACGACACTCGGCACGCCCCCAAAAAGGAACAGGGCGCCGAAGCGCCCTGTGTATCAGTCAGCGTGAAGCGGCTTATTCGTCGCGGCTGCCGCCAAAGATGCCGAACAGTGCCAGCAGGTTCTGGAACACGTTGTACAGGCTCAAATACACACCCAGCGTGGCGGTGATGTAGTTGGTTTCCAGGCCGTCTTGCACACGCTTCAGGTCGTGCAGGATGAAGGCCGAGAAGATGCCAATGGCCAGCACGCTCAGCGTGATCATCAGCGCGCTCGACTGGATGAAGATGTTGGCAACGCCCGCCACCAACATCATGATCATGCCGATGAACAAGAACTTGCCCATCGAGCTCAGGTCACGCTTGATGATGGTCGACAGCGAGGCCATGCCCAAGAAGATGGCACCCGTGCCGGCAAACGCCATCATGATCAAGCTGGCGCCATTGGCCAAGCCCAGCACCGAGCCCACCAAACGCGACAGCATCAGGCCCATGAAGAAGGTGAAGCCCAGCAGCACGGGCACGCCGGCAGAAGAGTTCTTGGTCTTCTCAATGGCGAACATGAAGCCGAACGCGCCGGCCATGAACACGATCAGGCCCACCATCGGCGACATCGCGCGGGTCAGCCCCGTGCTCACGCCCAGCCAAGCGCCCAGCACCGTGGGCACCATCGACAAGGCCAGCAGGGCGTAGGTGTTGCGCAGCACACGCTGACGCTCACCGCTCAGCGAACTGCCGTAAACAACATCAACGGGTTTGAGGGATTGGTCCATCTTCACGCTCCTGAAACTGGCAAACGCCAGCAGCTTTCAAACATACGCTGAATC
>JBEAOO010000282.1:0-6693 GCA_041164825.1 Pseudomonadota bacterium
CTGCATTCCACCGTCAGGCCGTGGCGATTCAGCACGATGCGATCGCGGTCGCCAGCGTGCCGGGCATACAGCAACAAGGCCGCCCCCAACGCCAGCAACTCCAGCGAGGCAAACGGCAACACCATCGTCACCCCTTGCGACCAGAAGCCGCCCGCCACCAACAGCGACAAGGCGCACACCAAACCATACCAAGCCAGCACTTGGCGAGGCGCCATGGCGCAGTGACGCTTGAGCGTCCACTCCATGGACCAGCCGGCGCCGGAGTCCGCATCAGCCTCCATCACCACACAACCAAAGCGCCAAGCCTCCGAATGGAGCGCCTGTGCGTGGGGTTGATTGGCGATAACGGCAGTCATGCCTGCGAGCTTGCCACGTCCCGGGCCCCATCCGTGAGAGGGGCTACCCCAGTTTTGCAGGAAAAACGCAGCCACGAGCTGGCGCGGAAACAAAGCGCGGAGCTTAACCCAGCTCAAAGAAGTGGGCTATTTTCCGCGAGGCCGTTGTTGCTTGACCAAACTTCGCATGTCGTCGAGCGACACAGTGGTCGTGGGCTGCACCGACAGCTTGGGGGCCCCTTTGAAGGCATGGCCATAGCTGACCTCCAGCGTCAGGGCCAATCGGCCGTCGGGCCCGGCCAGCCTGTCTTGCAGCGCGGCCAACAAACGGGCCCGCCAACGCGGCGTCCGCAGGCCCGCAAAACGCTGGGGTGACGCATTGGCGCCCAAGCCGCGCAACTCCGCCAGCAGCGCCTCGGGGCTGGCCCAGGTGAGGGTGAGCTGCTCCTGGTCCATGACCGGATCAGCAAAGCCGGCGCGCACCAGCATGTCGCCGATGTCGTGCATGTCGATGAACTCGGCGGCGGCGGCGCCCCAGCCCAGTTCGCGGTAGAGCGCGCGCAGCTCTTTCAGGCTGTCCGGCCCCAGGCAAGAAAACATCACGAAGCCGTCCACGGCCAGCGCGCGGTGCCAGGCGGCAATCAGGTTGGGCGGGTCGATGCTGGCGTGCAGCACCATGTTGGCCCAGAGCAGCTGTGCCCCGGTCACGCCCGAGAGATCACCCGCCACCACCTCCACGGTGGGGCCGGCCCAGCGGCGCGAGGTCCACCACGGTGCTTTGCGCTGCTCGCGGCACACCTCGCCGAGCGCTTGCGTGGGCTCCACCACCACCCGCGCCGCCCGCGGATACGCCGCGCGCAAAGGCTCGTCGCTGGCGCCCGCCACGCCCCACCACTCCACCACCCGCTCGGGCTGCAGGCGAATCACCGCCAGCCGGTCGGCCATGCGCCGCGCCACCTCGGCATGCAGCCAGGGCGCTTCAGGGTGGGCAGCCAGGCGCTGCAAGGTGCGCACAATGGCCGCGCCGTCAATGGGCCGACGCTCGGCGGGAGGGGTGCTGGGCATGGGGAGGCAGTATATTGAGCCGTGCCGTGGTCACGCCTCACCAAGGTTTTCAAGGTCTTGCGCCCGGGCAGTTGGGCGCTGGGCAGCGCCTGCGCGGTGTGTCGCGCCGAGGCCCTGCATCGGCTGTGTGACGACTGCCTGCGGCGCTTTGCTGCGCCCACATCACGCTGCGAGGTTTGTGCGCGCCATACGCCCAGCGGCCAGCGCCGCTGCGGACGCTGCACCACCCACCCACCACCGCTCGACGGCACGTGCGCCGCGGTCGACTACACCCACCCTTGGGACGGCCTGATCACGCGGCTGAAGTTCAACGACGGGCTCGATCTGCTGGCCGATCTGTCGCAGTTGATGCACCTGGCGCTCGCCCGCGACCACGCCGCCCGCTGCGACTGGGCCCTGCCGGTGCCACTGTCGCCGCGGCGCTTGGCCGAGCGCGGCTACAACCAATCGTGGGAGCTGGCCCGGCGGCTGGCACCCACGTGGGCCGAGCGCACCGACGCACGGTTGCTGCTGCGCGTGCGCGACACCCCCCATCAACTGGGATTGAAGCGCAGCGAGCGCGAGACCAATGTGCGCGGCGCGTTTGCGGTGGACCCGCTGCGTGCGGGTGAGCTCAGTGGCGGCAGCGTGTTGTTGGTGGACGATGTGATGACCAGCGGCGCCACCGCGTTCGAGATCGCGCGCACCTTGCGCCAAGCCGGCGCGGCCCGCATTCACCTCGCCGTGTTGGCGCGCACACCCTTGGGTGATTGAGCGCAACAGGTGCTTGCAGCCACGACAATGCCCGCACCATGTTCAACATCGTGCTGGTTCACCCCGAGATTCCGCCCAACACGGGCAACGTCATTCGCCTGGCGGCCAACACCGGCTGCGCGCTGCACCTGATCGAGCCCCTGGGCTTCTCGATGGACGACCGCCTGCTGCGCCGCGCCGGGCTCGATTACCACGAGTACGCGCCAGTGCAGCGCCACGCCTCGTGGGACGCGTTCATCGCCACCCAGCAGCCCGAGCCCTCGCGCCTCTTCGGCATGACCACACGCGGCAGCCGGCCAGCGCACACGGTGGCGTTTCAGGCTGGTGATTGGTTGGTGTTTGGCTCAGAAACCGCCGGCCTGCCGCCCGCGCTGCGCGACAACTTGGCACCCGAGCAGCGCTTGCGCCTGCCCATGCGCGAGGGCCAACGCAGCCTCAACCTGAGCAATGCGGTGGCGGTGACGGTGTTCGAGGCTTGGCGGCAAAACGGCTTCGGCGGCGCGGTCTGAGTCGCCTTCGCGTTTGAAGGCATCAACCACGCAGCGAGCGGCGGGGCCGTTCTAGGTGCCGAGGCGGACCGTATCGCGAAGCTTGCGCGAAGAGCGCTGAGCCGCATTCGATTTGCTCCGTGTCCTCCGCCGGCCTGCGGCCGGCTCCCCCTTGACCTGCGCAAATCGAATGCGGCTCAGCGCTCCCTGAACCCGTGGTGGCATGCCACGAGGACGAACGCCACGATGTTTATGGGGCGGTGATGGGCCGGGCCGATGTGCGGAGGTCAAGGGGGAATGGAACGACCGCAGGGAGGGCCAGGAGGACACGGAGCACATCGGCCCGGCCCAGCACTGCCCTCGCCCCTGTCTTCGAGCGGGAAGCGAACTCAGACCGCTTCAGGCCGGGCTTGGCGACCCATCAATTGTTCGAGTGCGGCGCCTGGCGTGATCTGCCCTTGCAGCACCGCCACCACGCCGGCTGTGATCGGCATGTCCACCCCCACCGATTGCGCACGCTGCAGCACCGTGGCGGCGCTGTAGGCGCCCTCGGCCACGTGGCCCAGTTCGGCCAGGATCTGCGGCAGGCCCAGGCCCTGCGCCAGCAGCAAACCGACCTTGCGGTTGCGGCTCAAATCGCCGGTGGCCGTGAGCACCAGATCGCCCAAACCGCTCAGCCCCATGAAGGTCTCGGCCTTGGCGCCCAAGGCCACGCCCAAACGCGTCATCTCGGCCAAGCCGCGGGTGATCAGCGCGGCGCGGGCGTTCAGGCCCAGGCTCATGCCATCGGCAATGCCGGTGGCAATGGCCAGCACGTTTTTCACCGCGCCGCCCACCTCCACGCCCACCGGGTCGGTGGCGGTGTAGACGCGCACGCTGTCGCTGTGGAAGGCACGCACAGCGTCGGCGCTCAAGGCCGCATCGGTGCTGGCTGCCACCAGCGCAGTGGGCTGGCCGCGCGCCACTTCGAGCGCAAAACTCGGCCCGCTGAGCACGCCCACGCGCAGACTTGGCGCCACGCGCGCCGCCACCTCGTGGCCCAGCGCCCCCGTGCCCTTCTCAAAGCCCTTGCACAGCCACAACACCCCCGGCGCATCGGCACCGCTGGGCACGCGTGCCAGCACCTCGGCGAGCGCCGCCATCGGCGTGGCCACGATCAACAAACCGCCACGCGCATGCGCCATCGCGGCGTCAAAGTCGTGGCCGATTTGCAGCGCGGCAGGCAGCGCCACATCGGGCAGATAGCGCGCATTTCGGCGCGTCGCGGCCATGGCTTGCGCCTGCGCCGCATCGCGCGCCCACAACAAGGTGGGCCGGCGTTCGCAAGCGCTCAAGGCCAGGGCCGTGCCCCAGGCGCCGGCGCCGAGAAGGGTGATGTTCATGGGCAATGAAAAACGCCGCGGCTGCCGGCAAACGACAGCCGCGGCGTCATGCGGTTCATCAGTTCAGCGTGGGGCTGGCAGCTTGCTCTTGCTGCTCTTGCTGGGCCTGTTGCGCTTCAAACATGGCCTGGAAGTTCACTTCCGACAGCACCACCGGCGGGAAGCCAGCGCGGGTGCACACGTCCGAGATGATGGCGCGCAGGTACGGGTAGATCATGCCCGGGCACGCAATGCCAACGATGCCTTGCAGCTGGTCGTCGGGGATGTTGCGGATCTCGAAGATGCCGGCTTGTTTGGCTTCAACCAGAAACAGCGTCTTGTCGGCCACCTTGGTGGTGACGGTGGCGGTCACGGTCACTTCATAGATGCCGTCGGCCACGGTGCTGGCGCCGAGTTGCAGGTTGATGTCGACTTGCGGCTGAGCTTGCTCCAGCAGGATCTGCGGCGAGTTCGGTTGCTCCAGCGACAAATCCTTCAGGTACATGCGCTGGATCTGGAACACGGGGGTCAGGTTGTTGTCGTCAGCCATGGAATGCTCGTTATCTGGGGTTGGAGTCTGAGGTGCGAATCTCAGTTGTCAAAAGGCCCGCCACCAGGAGGTGGACGGGCCGGTGCGGGGGCGATTATGACTGCGCCACACGGACAGCCGCGTGACAGCGCACCCCAGGTTCAGGCGGCGCCAGCCAGCAGCGGCAGCAGGCCACCACGCTGGTCCAGCGCGATCAGGTCATCGCAACCACCCACATGGGTGTCGCCAATGAAGATTTGCGGCACGGTGCGGCGGCCGGTGGTCTGCATCATCGCGTCGCGCGCTTGCGGGTCGAGGTCGATGCGCACTTCTTCAATGGCCTCGACACCGCGCTGCTTGAGCAGCATCTTGGCGCGCTGGCAGTAGGGGCACACCTGCGTGGTGTACATCTTCACGGCTTGCATGGGTCGTCTTTCTTTGAGGGCACACCGCAAGCTCAGGCTTGCGATTCCACCGGCAGATTGGCTTCACGCCAAGCGGCCAAGCCACCGGCGAGCGATTGGGCGTTGGCGTAGCCCAGCTTTTGCAGCGTAGCGACCGCACGGCTTGAGCGTGCGCCGCTCTGGCACAGCACCACCAGAGGCAGGGACTTGTTCTTGGGCAAGTCGCTCGATGCTTCGAGCCCAGCCAGCGGGATGTTCTTGGCATTGCCCGGGTGGCCGCTGGCGTACTCGGCCGGCTCGCGCACGTCGATCAACACCGCCTTCTCGCGGTTGATCAAACGCACGGCTTCGGCCGGCGACACGCCACCGCCCGTGGCCGCACCCATGATCATGGGTTGCAGCAAAAGAGCGCCTGAGACCAGGGCCATGGCGATCAGAAACCAGTTGTCGATGAGAAATTGCACGCGGATCGCCTGAGTGGGTGTGCGGTGAGGGGTGCCAGCGGGATGCCGCACCCACCGCACGTTGAAGGGGGTTCGTAACAGCCAGCGATTATAGAATTTGAAGTTGTGCCGGGTTGATCCCGGGACATGGACGTTTTCAACCCCGTCTCTCCTCAACCTCCACCGGGCCTGCCCATGTACAAGCTTGTTCTGATCCGCCACGGCGAATCCACCTGGAACCTCGACAACCGCTTCACCGGCTGGACCGACGTCGAACTCACCCCCGTGGGCGTACAGCAAGCCCAGCAGGCCGGCCGCCTGTTGAAGGAAGCGGGCTACGAATTTGACGTGGCCTACACCTCGGTGCTCAAGCGCGCGATCTGGACCCTGTGGCACTGCCTGGACCACATGGACCGCACCTGGCTGCCGGTGGAAAAGCGCTGGCGCCTGAACGAGCGCCACTACGGCGCCCTGCAAGGCCTGAACAAGGCCGAGACCGCCAAGCAGTACGGCGACGCGCAGGTGCTGACCTGGCGCCGCAGCTACGACACGCCGCCGCCCGTGCTGGACGCCAACGACCCGCGCGGCCAGCGCCAAGACCCGCGCTACGCCAAGCTCGACCCGGCCGACGTGCCGCTGACCGAGTGCCTGAAGGACACCGTGGCCCGCGTGATGCCGCTGTGGAACGACGAACTCGCCCCGGCCATCCGCGCCGGCCAGCGCCTGGTCATCGCCGCCCACGGCAACAGCATCCGCGCGCTGGTGAAGTACCTGGACAACATCTCGGACGACGACATCGTCGGCCTGAACATCCCCAACGGCATCCCGCTGGTGTATGAACTCGACGCCGACCTGAAGCCGATCAAGAGCTACTACCTGGGTGATGCAGAAGCGGCCGCTGCCGCAGCTGCCGCGGTGGCCAACCAAGGCAAGGCGTAACGCCTCACGTCACGCGCTTCAGCCCTGCTGACGCACGTGAATGCGCCAGACCCGCACAGCGACCGCCGCCGAGGCCACTCGGCCCGGTCGCTTTTTTCATGGCAACGCGTCCATGCTTGCGCGACGAAGGGCAACTCCGCCGTGGCCGCGTGGCCTGATCCTCCGCACAGGGAGGAGCGCATCGTCATGCAAGGGCCGGTGCGAAGAGCGCTGTGCCACATTCGCTTTGCTCCGTGTCCTCCGCCGGCCTGCGGCCGGCTCCCCCTTGACCTGCGCAAAGCGAATGCGGCACAGCGCTCCATGAACCGGCGGTGGCGGGTCACGTCACCGCGTGCCACGGTGTGCGCAGGGGCGGTGATGGGCCGGGCCGATGTGC
>JBEAOO010000283.1:0-29314 GCA_041164825.1 Pseudomonadota bacterium
ACGTGCTGGGCGGCGTCGTCGCCGCCCACAAAGGCCTGCAGCGCGCCGCGCAGGTGGTTGACGCTGTTGTTGTAGATCTCGGTCACGCGCTGCAGCGCGGCGGTGGGGTCGTCGAAACGGGCAGGGGCCAAAAACGCGGGCTGGTTCGACATGGTGAGGGCGCCATTGCTTCGTGTGGTGGTGCCCCATTCTCACCAGATTCAATGACCCTGTTGCGGCTCGCCAGCACCAGTTTCGCTCCGTACACTGGCCTGCATGCCTGACGCCTTGCCCGCCGCTCCATCCCCCGCCGTCGACACCCCGCCGCCCACCGTGCGGCACCTGCGCCAGATGCTGCTCTGGCCGCTGCGGCTGATGCCCGTGCCCGGCCCGGGCGGCCAGGCCGAGAGCCACGCGCGCCCGTGGCGCGTGCTGCGCGAGATGGGCGACGCCACGCCCTGGCGCGAGGTGGTGGACGAGTACACCGGCGCGGGCGAGGCTTTTCACGAGCGGCACTACAACGAGTTCGTGGCCTTCTTGCCGGTGGTGCAGCGCTTTTTGTATGGCGAGGGCCGGGCGCAGCGCGACCCGTTGCCGCGCGATCACCAGCGCGACCACCGCCGCGGTGACGACGACTCGCCGATGCGCATCTTCCGCCGCCACGACATCCGCCACGTGCGCGTGCGCGCCCGGCCGGATGACGCGCCGGTCACGCTCGACATCGTGCACTGCGACCTCTACTTCTTTTTTGACGTGGATGTGGTGCTGCTCAACATTGAGGTGGCCGCGAGCGAGTTGCCACTGCCCATGGCGCAGGAGCTGATGTATCGCTTTGGCCGCGCTTACCCGCCGGGCTGGGACGCGCAAGGCCGGGCCCAGCATTGCCTGGCGAGTGTGGAGTGGCTGGGTGCGCACGGCGAGGTGTTGGCCGCGTCCGATGCGCAGCAGCGCGACACTTTTTTGGCCCACGTGGCCGAGCACCGTGCCCCGCGCATTGCCACCCACTGGGCCCATGTGCTGGCGCCGCTGGTGAGCGACCACACCGAAGCGCCCGGCCTGCTGCGCTTTCGGCAGATCGAGTATTACCGCATGCCGATGCTGGCCTATGTGGCGCTCGACCGCCCGCAAGACCTCAGCCGCCAAGACTTCATGCGGCTGGCGTTTGTGTCGGGCTCGGGGGGCGTCGATGCCGTGACCGACGAAGCGCAGTGGGCCGACTTTGCCAAGCGCCACTGCTACGACCGCTTCTGGACCGCGGCGGGCGCGGCGCCGCACACGCGCTACCTGTGCAGCGGCCACGCGATGGTGGTGGTGGGCGACGCCGGCTCCGAGCTCTACACCTGCCGCGACCGCGGCGTGCTGGCGCAGTTCCGGCACCAGCATTTTTTGGTGTTCATGATTGCGCACTTCCAGAAGGCCGCGCTGCTGATGTACAGCGACCGCCTGGTGGAGGCGCTCAAGGGCCTGCACGTGGCCGACACCGCCAGCGTGCGCCGCTTCAAGCGCAGCATCCGTGCCAGCTTTGAGGGCTTTTTGCGCTTCACCCACCGCTACTGGTTCCACGAGGTGTCGGAGCAGGCGCATGTGCGCGCGCTGTTCCAGCTCACCACCCAGCACCTGGGGGTCGACCCGCTCTACAGCGAGGTCAAAGAGCGCATCGCCGACATGAACACGTACCTGGAGGCCGACAGCCTGCGTCGCCAGGCCAACACCGTGGTGCGGCTCACCGTGGTCACCATCTTCGGGCTGATCGGCACGGTCACCACCGGCTTCTTGGGCATGAACCTGCTGGCCGAGGCCGATGCACCGCTGGGCGAGCGCATCTTCTGGTTCACCGTGGTGTTTGTGCTCACCACCGTGCTCACCTTCTACACGATGGTCAAGTCCAAACGCTTGTCGGACTTCTTGGACGCGGTGTCCGACGAGCGGCTCAGCGTGCGCCAGAAGCTGGGCGCGCTGGCCGCCGTGTGGCGCGGCGACGGCAGCTGATGGCGCTCACGCGTCGTTGCGCCAGTCGCGGCGCTGCATCACGGCATCCACATCGCTCGCGCCCAGGCCCAGGTCGCGCAGCTGCAGCGCGCTCATGTCGCGCAGCGCGGCCCGGTCGGCGCGCTGCCGCCGGTGGTGACGGGCGTGAGCGGCCAGCAGGCGCAGCAGGTCGCGCATCAGGCTGAACGACAGGCGCAGCACCGCGTCCGGGTGGGGCGCTCGCGCCGAGGGTGCATGGCGGGAGGCATGGGGTGGGACGGCGCAGGGCAGGGCATCGGTCATGGCAGGGCGCTTTCTGGTTTTCACAACAACAGCGACGACAACAAGATCAAGGCCGCCCATGGTGTGGCGCGCGCTACCATTTGGGAAGTTGAGTTCACTGAGGTGATCAATCAGCTTTTCTGATTGATCCACCCTGGAGCCGCCACCCTGGAGCGCCAGCCCCGATGAGAAGCCTGAACCTTGATCAGTTGCGCACCCTGGTGACCATTGCCGATCTCGGCACCTTCGCCGCGGCGGCCCAGGCCCTGCACCTGGCGCAGCCCACGGTCAGCCTGCACGTGAGCGAGCTGGAGTTGCGCCTGGGCACCGGCCTGCTGCAGCGCGGTGGCCGGCGCGCGGTGCCCACCGAGGCGGGCGCCGCCTTGATAGAGCGTGGCCGGCGCCTGCTGCGCGAGGCCGATGAGGCCATTGATGCCGTGCGCCGCCACGCCGAGGGTCGCGCCGGCAAGGTGCGGCTGGGCACCTCCACCGGGGTGGTCGTGCACATCCTGCCGCAGGTGTTGCAGGCGCTGGCGTCGCAGCACCCGGGTATCGATGTCGAGGTCAGCATCTTGGGCTCGCACGAGACCCTGGCGCGCTTGCAAGCCGGCACCTTGCAGCTCGGCCTGGTGGCCTTGCCGCAGCCGCCGCAGGCCGGGCTGGTGGTGGTGCCGCTGCGGGCCGATCCGATGGTGGCGTTTTTGCCCACATCGTGGGACGTGCCCGAGGTGGTGACGCCCGCCTGGCTGGCCGACAAGCCGCTGATCTTCAACGACGCCAGCACCCGCATGTACCGCCTCACCATGGCCTGGTTTGGCGCGGCGGGCTTCACGCCCAGCGCGCGCATCGAGCTCAATTTCACCGAGGCCATGAAGAGCCTGGTGATGGCCGGTTATGGCGCAGCCGTGTTGCCTTTGGAGCACCCGCCCGAGCAGGCCGCGCTCGACAAACTGCAACTCCGCCCGCTCGCGCCGCCGCTCGTGCGCGAGCTCGGTTTGGTGCATCCGCCTGTCAGCGCGCTGGATGCCGCCACGCGGCATGTGCTCGACACGCTGAGCCGCTTTGGGCCCGGGTTGGCGGGCGGCTTGTTGAACCCCGGAGTCGCGGGGAACGCTGGATAAAGCCCTTCCCACCTGTCGCCACACTGTGCGATGCTCCATTCTTGCGCACAGAGCACGGCCAGGGAGGTTCGATGCCGCGGTGCGCAAACACCGATCACAAACCCGACCCGGAATGAGCAGGCGTGGCCGATGTGGCCTCGCTCCGCGTGCCCGGATCCACAAGGGGTGGCATGGCGAGGCTTTCGGGTGAACACGCGCCGGTGCCGGGCCGGCAGGGCGCACGCTGGTGGCTGGCTGGTGTGGCCTTGGCGTTATCGGCGGTGGTTGCCGCAGCGGCGTGGAGCACATGGAGCTCATGGCGAACACGGCTGACGGGGCCGGTGGACCCCGTGGTCCAGCGCATGCGCGACACCGGGGTGCTGCGGGTCGGTTACGCCGTCGAGGCGCCCTATGCCTGGGTGGACGACAGCGGCAACGTCACCGGCGAGTCGCCCGAGACCGCCCGCTTGGTGGCCCACGCGCTGGGCGCCCGCCGCATCGACTGGGTTCAGGTGCCGTTTGATGCCCTCCTCACCGAACTGATGGCGGGCCGTTTTGACGTGGTCGCGGCGGGCTTGTTTGTCACCCCCGCTCGCCAGGCGCGGGTGCTGTTTTCCGACCCCACCTTGCGCGTGGGCGCGGGGCTGCTGGTGCGTGTGACCGATGCGCCCGCCGCCGCGGGCCCCGACCCCCGCTCGCGCCCCGGATTTCGGGTGGCGGTGGTGCTGGGCTCGGTCGAGGCGGAGCGATTGGCGCATTGGCTGCCCGCGGCCTCGGCCGTGGTGGTGCCCGATGTGCAGACCGCTCGCGCGGCCCTGCTGGTGGGGCAGGCCGATGCGGTGGCCCTGTCTTGGCCCACCTTGGCGCGCATTGCGCAGGGCAGCCAGGGCCAACTGGTGGCGTTTCGTTTGCCCGTGTGGCCCGGTGCGGCCGCCGATCATGTGGCGTTTGCGTTTCATCCCGAGCACCCGGGCCTGCGTGATGCTTGGAACCTGGCGCAGCGCGATGTGCTCGGCGGGCCCGCCCACCTGGCCATCTTGCAGCGCTTCAACCTGGGTGCCGACGACTTGGTGCGTCCGGCCGCGGGCGCAGGGGCGCGGCCATGATGCCGTGGCGCAGAGGCTGGGTGGCCGCTCTCTGGGTGGTGGCGCTGCTGTTGGCGGGCTTGTTGATGGTGGTGCACGACCTGCAGCGGGCCGAATTCATCCAGCTCAACACCGCAGGCTTGGCGCTGCGGCGGGCCAATCTCGATCTCTCGCGCGGGTTTTTGCACTTGTCGCTGGCGGGGCCCGAATCGTCGCCCTGGGACCACGGGCAAGGCCTGGCCCTGGTGGCGCAGGCGCTCAACGAGTACCGCGGCGCGAGCGACGAGGTGTCGTCTGCCAGTCATGTTGACCCGAGCAGGCTGCGCCTGCAACTCGACCAGTTCGACGCCCTGCTTCCGCCCTTGCGCGCCGGGGGCGCCAAAGGCCATGCGGCACTGGATGTGCCCTTGCGCCGCGCGCTTCATGCGCTCGACCTCGACGCCGCCGCGCTCGACGCCGCCGTGCAGCACGCGCTGAGCGACATGGCCTCACGGCAATCGCAGCAGTTTTTTTTGATGCTCAGCGGCGGCCTGCTGCTGTTGGGCGCGGTGGCCTGGGCGGCCGTGCGCGGTGAACGCGATCGGGCGGCGGCCGACGTGGCCTTGCGCGACAGCGAGGCCCGTTTTCGGGTGCTGGTGGAGCACTCGCTGGTCGGCATCATGATGAGCCGGCAGGGCCGTGTCAGCTACGTCAACGCGGCCGGCGCCCGGGTGGCTGGCCTGGCGCCTGAGGCGATGGTGGGGCGCGCCACCAGCGACTTTGTTCAGCCCGCCGACCACGCGCGCCACCAGGCCGCCCTGGCCGCGCTGCAGCGGGGTGAGCGCACCCACAGCGAATACCGCATGCGCACTGCGCAGGGCGAGTGGGTGGACATTGAAATCACCTCCAGCAGCACCCTCGTGGACGGCCAGCCCACGGTGCTCAGCGTGTTCCGCGACATCGCCGAGCGCAAACAAATCGAGGCCGACCGGCTGGCCTACCGCCAGCGCTTGGAGGCCGATGTGGCAGCGCGCACGCTCGCCCTCACCCAAGCCAACGCGGCGCTCCATGTGGCCGAGCGCTTCGCGCGCAAAGTGGCCGACAGCATTCCCAGTCGCCTCGTTCACTGGCGCGCCGACCAGACTTGCGATTTTGTCAACGCGGCGTGGTGCGATTGGTTTGGCACCCGGCCGGAGCAGGCGCTGGGACGCCGGATGCCCGAGGTGCTGGGCCCAGAGCGCTGGCCGCTCGTTCAGCCGCATGTGGCGGCGGTGCTGCGCGGCGACATCAGCCAGATGGAGCGCTTCGACACCCACCCGGACGGCCGCAGCATGCACGCTTGGCTGCATTTTTTGCCCGATTGGGTGGACGGCCAAGTGACGGGCTTTTTCGTGCTCACCCACGATATCACCCCGCTCAAACAGGCCGAGCGGCAGTTGCGCCACCTCAACGACGAACTGGTGCAAGAGCGCGACCGCGCGCAAGCCGCCAGCCGCGCCAAGAGCGCCTTCTTGGCCAACATGAGCCACGAGATCCGCACGCCCATGAACGCCATCATTGGCCTCACCCACCTGCTGCAGCGCGACAACCACGACCCCGTGGCCAACGAGCGCCTGGGCAAGGTGGGTGATGCCGCGCGGCACTTGTTGGCGGTGATCAATGACGTGCTCGACCTCAGCAAAATCGAGTCCGGCAAGCTGATGTTGGAGCAGATCGACTTCTCGCTCGATGCCATGCTCTCGCGCAGCATGGCGCTGGTGTCGCAACGCGCCCACGACAAGGGCCTGGAGCTGGTGCTCGACACCGACCACATGCCGCGCACCGTGCGCGGCGACCCGACGCGCTTGTCGCAAGCCCTGGTCAACTTGCTGAGCAACGCGGTGAAGTTCACTGAGCGCGGCGCCATCACCCTGCGTGCCGACCGCCTGCCCGCCTCCGACGCGCAGCACCTGGCCGTGCGCTTTGAGGTGCGCGACACCGGCATCGGCATCGCGCCCGAGGTGGCCGAGCGCTTGTTTGCGGCCTTCGAGCAGGCCGACAGCTCCACCACCCGCCGCCACGGCGGCACCGGGCTGGGCCTGGCCATCACCCGTCATTTGGCCGAGCAAATGGGCGGCGCGGTGGGCATGCACGGCGCGCCGGGCGAGGGCAGTGTGTTTTGGTTCACCGCCGTTCTCGACGCCGCCGCCAGCGAGGTGCTGCCGGTGGCCGCGGGCACGGTGCTGGCCGGCCAGCGCGTGCTGTTGGTGGACGACCTGCCCGAGGCCCGCGAGGCGCTGGGCGAGATGCTGCGCGGCCTGGGCCTGCGCGTTGACGTGGCCGACTCGGGCGAGCAGGCGCTGCAATGCGCCCAGCAACTGCTGCGCGACGGGCACCGCTACGACATGGCCGTGCTCGATTGGATGATGCCCGCGCTCGATGGCCTGGCCACCTACAGCGCTTTGCGCATGGTGCTGGGCGACGCCACGCCGCCGGCGCTGCTGGTCACCGCGCGCGACGATGCCCGGCTCTGGCAGCGGGCCCAGGAGGCCGGCATTGCCCGCGTATTGACCAAGCCGGTGACCTTCTCCGCCCTGCACGACGCGCTGATGCAGCTGCATCAGCGCGGGCCGGGGGGCGCGGTGCCCGCCATCCACCGGCAGGTCGGCCGCGGCGGTTTGACCGAACAAACCTTGCGCCAGCGTCACACTGGCGCCCGCATCCTGCTGGCCGAGGACAACCCGGTCAACCAAGAAGTGGCGCTGGCCCTGCTGCACGCGGTGGGCTTGCATGTGGACGTGGTGGGCACGGGTGAGGAGGCGGTGGCGGCCGTCGGCGCCCGGCCCTACGACCTGGTGTTGATGGACGTGCAAATGCCGGTGATGGACGGCCTGCAGGCCAGCCGCACGCTGCGCGCCCGGCCCGAGCTGGCGGGCCTGCCCATCTTGGCCATGACCGCCAACGCCTTTGGCGAAGACCGCGCCGCCTGCCTGGCGGCGGGCATGAATGCGCACGTGGCCAAGCCCGTCGACCCGCAGGCGCTGTACGACAACTTGCTGCAATGGCTGCCCGCCGTGCCCGCAGGCCGCTGAGGCTGGAGCCGCTGGCGGCAGGGGCCCGATCGCCGCCCAGCACGGGCGCGCTGCGCCGGAGCGGCATGAACGGCGTGGGCCACGGGCCGCTCACATGGCCGCCGCGCCAATGCGTTGTAAACGCACGCACTTTGCGACATGAAACAGATGTGAGCAGGCGACAATTTGCCGGCATCATCCCGACAGGCTCAGCAGCGCATGGACCCCACCGATTTCTCCCCCACGCACCCGCGTCCGCTGGAGGCCTCAGGCGCCGGCGGGCGCAGTCTGTCCGAGTGGCCCGAGCTGACGCGCCGAGCGGCCGAGCTGCTGCGCACGCCCACCGCCTTTGCGCAGCTGGCCGAGGTCGACGCGCACTGCGTGGCGGCCCACATGCAGCGCCTGGCCATCCCGGCCGGCACCACGCTGATGCAAGAGGGCGATCAGCTGCGCACCGGCTACATGCTGCTGCTCTTGCAGGGCGAGGTGTCGATCGAGACCGCGTCGGACGGCGCGGCGGGCAACGTGCCCATCTCGGTGCTGGGCCCGGGCAACCTGATTGGGGAGTTGGGCCTGCTCGACGGCGCGCCGCGCTCGGCCTCGTGCGTGGCCGTCACCAACATCGATGTGGCCGCGCTGTCGCGCAACGCGGTGGCGCGCCTCATCGACATTCACCCCGCCGTGGGCGCCAAATTCATGGCCGCCGTGGCCCAGCGCCTGGGCGAGCGCCTGCGCGCCAGCGGCGAGCAATTGCGCATCTACGCCGACCTGGTGGCACAGCAGCACGACCAAATCGTGGCGCTGCAAGCCCAACGGGCCGCCGCCAAGCGCTGAGCGCTGGCCGACGCGACCTGCCCCCGGGCGGCCGCGGCGCACGCCCGCGTTGCGCGACGTGCTCGTTCAGCCCTTGTTCGAGCGGTCGGCCAAAAACACCTCATCCACGTCCAAGGTGCCGCGCACGCCCACATCGTCGGCATGCGCTGTGAGCCACCGCTCGCCGGCCGCGCGGCCCAGGTCAAACAGCGTTTGCAGCAGGCGCGGGTCGGCGTTGAGCTTGCTCGACGCATCGAAGGGCGCCAAGCCGGCTTCGTCGGCCACGCGGTGCAGGCGCATGTCCTTGTAATGCTCCGGGTCCACACGCCGTTGGCGCACCAGCTTTTGCACGAAGGCAATGGCGCGCATCTCGGCCACCAAGCTGGCGTTGAAGGTGATTTCGTTGATGCGGTCGTTGATCTCGATGGCGGTGGTGGGCACGCCCACATGCACGCGTGGGTTGATCTGCACCAGCAAAATATCGTGCGAGGCCGTGCCATACACCAGCGGCCACAACGAGGGGTTGCCCGAGAAGCCGCCGTCCCAATACGGCTCGCCATCGATCACCACCGTTTGCGCCGATTGCGGCAGGCAGGCCGAGGCCAGCAGGGCCTGCACGCTGAGCGCCTCACCCTCAAACACCTTGGGCTGGCCGGTGTGCACCGAGGTGGCCGTGACGTAGACCTTCAGCGGCCCGCGCCGCAGGGCGTCCACGTCCACGTGGGCGGCCACGATGTCGCGCAGCGGGTCGAAGTTGAAGGGGTTGAGCTGGTAGGGGCTGAACTGGCGCAACCAGCTCTCCCACAGCGTGTAGCCGGGCCACAAGTCGCGGTTGAACATCCACGCGGAGGCGCTGCCGGCCTGGCCCAGCGGCGGCTTGTGGCCGGTGCCCGCCCAGCAGTCGGGCTGGCCCGAGACGGCGGCCCAAAAGCGCGACAGCGCCTCGCGCGCACCGGCCGCGCCGCCATGCGCATACCCGGTGGCCAGCACCGCGGCATTCATGGCGCCCGCGCTGGTGCCCGAGACGCCATCCAGGCGCAGCCGGCCGTCTTCCAGCAGGGCATCGAGCACGCCCCAGGTGAAGGCGCCGTGCGAGCCGCCGCCTTGCAGCGCCAGGTCCAGGCCTCGCGGGCTGCTGGGTGACGGTGCCGCCGGGGCGGCTTGGGCGGCGCTGCGTCGCGGGCGGCGTGCGGGAGCGGTGCTGGACATGGACGGGGCCTCGCAGTGGTGATTCGGTCATTGTGACTGCCGCACCCACGTGGTGTGTGACGCCGCCCGGCCGATCCGGTGATCTGACGGCACCTGTGGCGCCGCTACCATGGGCCCATGAAGCCCGCTCAGCACCCCACCGCCCAGCGCCTGCAAGCCGAGTTGAACGCGCGTGGCATCGACACCGCGATTGTTGAATTTGATGTGCCGACCCGCACCAGTGCCGAAGCGGCGGCGGCCATCGGTTGCACGGTGGCTGAAATTGCGAAGAGCGTGGTGATGCGCGGTTTGAGCTCGGACCGCGCCGTGGTGGTGGTGGCCAGCGGCCGCAACCGGGTCAGCGAGGCCAAGGTGGCGGCACTCGTGGGCGAGCCCCTCGGCCGGGCCGATGCCCCGTTTGTGCGCGAGGCCACGGGCTATGTGATTGGCGGCGTGGCGCCCTTCGGCCATGCCACGCCGGTGACGCTGCTGCTCGATGCCGACCTGCAGCAGTTCGCGCGCCTGTGGGCCGCAGGTGGCACGCCACACTCGGTGTTCAGCCTCAGCCCGGTGCAGCTGCTGCAGCTCACCCGCTCGGCATGGCACGACGTGCGCGAGGATTGAGCGTGGCCTGACACGCGCCGCATGGACAATCCCCGGCTGGAGACCCCATGAAAAGCGCACTGTTCCTCGATTTCGACAACGTCTACTCCGGCCTGCGCAAGCTCGATCCGGCCTCGGCCGACCGCTTTGCCCGCCAGCCCATGCGCTGGGTGCAGTGGTTGCTCAACGATTTGCCTGCGCCCGAGCATGCGCCTGAAGGCGCACGCCGCCGCCTGCTGGTGCGCCGCGTGTACCTCAACCCGCAGGTCTACCAGCGCTACCGCCCGGCCTTCAACCACGCCGGCTTCGAGATCATCGACTGCCCCGCCATGACCAGCGAGGGCAAAACCAGCACCGACATCCACATGGTGCTCGACATGGTCGACCTGCTGCAGCACGAGGTGCATGTTGACGAGTTCATCGTCTTCTCGGCCGATGCCGATTTCACGCCCGTGCTGCGCAAGCTGCGCCGCTGGGACCGCCGCACCACCGTGCTGGCCGTGGGCTTCCCGTCCGCCGCCTACCGCGCCTCGGCCGATTTGTTGATCGACCAGGACGTGTTCGTGCGCGACGCCGTGGGCCGCAGTGATGACGAGGTGCCGGGCCGGTGGGCACCTGCGCCCGCGCTCGCGTCCACGGCCAACGCGGGCCTCGTTGCCGCACCGGCCTCGCCAAGCGCATCGGGCCCTTCCGTCGCCTCGGGCGCCGCATGCACAAGCGCCGCGGCGCCCACCGCCAGCCCGCCGCCCGCGAGCCCCCCCAGCGCCAGCTTGCCGAATGCCCGCTTGCCCAACGCCGAGGCCGTGGCCGAGGGCCTGCGCCGCGTGGTCGCCCTGGTGCAGGCCGAAGTGGCCCGCGCCGACCGCCCCGTGCCCGTGGCCCGCCTGGCCTCGCAAGCGCTGCGCGAGCACCCTTGGCTGGCCGAAGACTGGCACGGTTCGGGCAGCTTCCGCCGCTTTCTCGAATCGCTGCCGCTCGACGGCCTGGTGCTCGACTGGACCCACTCCGGCGGCCACGTGCTCGACGCCGCCCGCATGAGCGCCGTGCCCGAGCACGCCGTGGCTGAAGCGCCGGTGGCCGATTGGGGCCTCGACGCCGCCACGCTTGCGCAAATCCGCCAGGTGCACAACAACACCAACGTGCCGCTGATCTCGCCGCGCGCCTTCCGCGGCCTGATGGACGCCATCGTCGCCGACGTGGCCGAGGCCCCGTTCCAACTCAGCGACACCGGCAAGCGCGTGCGCGACCGCTGCCGCAGCGCCGGCCTCGACATCAACCGCGAGCAGGTCAACTGGGTGCTGCGCGGCCTGCTGCTCAGCGGCCACGAGTTCGGCCAAGGCCGAGACGACGTGCCCACACTGTCCTACAAACTCGTTGGCCACCTCATCAACCTCTGCCGCCGCGAGCAGATGCCGATGGAAGACGTGCAGGCCTCGGTGCTGCAGCGCTGGGTGAGCGGGCTGGCGCCGCTGGAATCGCGGCCTGATGCGCCGGTGTGAGCGCGCTGGCCCCCGATGTGCGTGTCGCTGAGCGGGGCCTTTGCGATCTGTGTCGGGGCAGGGCTCGTGCCCCATCACCCGCGGCATGCCTGTGGTTTTTCGTTGCCGGGGGTGCAGATTCTTCTTCCATTCCAATGAAGGGAGCCCGCGCGAGCCCGTGCACGTTCACGGGATCGGGGAGGGCGCCGAAGCCGAGTTCTGGCCGCATCCTGCCCGGGTTGCCATGAGCGATGGTCTCGATGCTCGAACCTTGCGCGAATGGCTGCGTGTGGTGGACGAACGCGGTGAACTGATCGAAGGGATGTGGCATGCATTCTTTGGCAGCAGCGGCTCCCCGTGAAACACCTCGACCCGGCTGGCCCGTCGTTGCCAACTGACGCTGCGATCGCTGGCGCTGTACAGGGCGCACGTTGCGCCACATGCGGGCGCTCACCGGACCCCCAGGGCAGTAGCTGAGCGCCCCCATTGGCGTGCTGCGGCATGCCGGCTCTGGTGGTGGGCCATGGGCGGTGGGTTGTCCATCGCCCGAGCTTGTGCCCATGCACGGCTTCGGAACTTGTCACCTGCCGGGTGATGTTTTGCGGTGTGGCGGCAAAAACACGCGCAGCGCTCACGCGCTGCGCCGGTACGGCCCGCCCACCTCGAACAGCGCGCTGGTGATCTGCCCCAGTGAGCGGCAGCGCGCGGCGTCCATCGGCGCCTCGAAGACATGGGGGAGGGTGATCACGGCCGCTTGCGGGCGGACGAGTTGCGTGGGGGCGTCAGCCGAGTGGCGGGGGTGACACTCGGCCTAGCGGCTGAGTGGTGACGGCTTCTCGGCTGCGGTCGAGCGGGCCAACGCGATCGGGCCCAGGCCCCACTCGCGGTTGATGGTGGGCTGGCTGGCCATCACACGGCGCACGGACTTGTTCAGCGTGGCCTCATTCATGTCGGCGGGGTGAGGGCCGGATCGAATGCACTGGTGTGCAGCGAGTTTCAGTGGCCGTTGTCGTTGTCGTCGATGGCGATCAGCGCTCGCAGCGTGAGTGCGGATGTCGTTGAACGGGCGCTCTTGTGCGTGCAGGCTGAGGCCGGGGGGGCAGGGCAAGTCCGGGGGCGAGCTGTCAGGCGCGGGTCAGTCCGGGGTCGCCCAGTACCGGAACGGGGCGAAAGGGGGTATCAAATGCCGCACAATGCGCTCGAAACAGGGAGTCACAGGCATGAATGCCAGGACAAACGCGCCGCCCACAGGTGCGATTCAAGAGGCCTCGCTTTGGAGACCAGGTTTGGGCAAGGTACCGCCGGTGCCCGTCAAGACGGATGCGGGGTTGAACGAACTGCGCAGCCGCTCGGGCCAACTCAGCCAACGACACCGCACGCTGCTGCTGTGGGTGGACGGTCGTCGCAACGCCGCGGAATTGCTGGCGTTGGCGCAGCCTGCCGGTGTGCCGGCGCAGTGTCTCGACGATTTGCTGGCGCTGGGCTTCGTGGCCTGGGCCGAACGGGCGATGCCGGCTGGGCCGCCGTTGCCCTCACCGTCGCTGCCGCCATCGTCGCCACCGCGCGCTGCTCGCCCGAGCGAGCCCGAGCTCGCCGACGATTTGCCAGCCTCCGAGGCGCTGGGGGCCGACTCCACGCTCACCGCGTCCTTGTGGCAGTCGCTGGGCTCGGACTCGGCGCTGCCGTGGGAGGCCTTGTCGGATGCGCGCGAGGAGCCCGACCCGGCGGTGATGCAGGCGCGCCAGTGGTTGATCGACGCGGTGCGGGCCGAGGCGCCGATTGCCGGCACGCTCACCTTGCGCCGCCTCAAGCGGGCGCAGACGCGTCTCGATGTGCTGGCCTTGCTGGACGAGGTGTCTGCGCGCATCGAGCGGCCGCAGCGCGCGCTGGCGGTGCAGCATTTGCTCGAACGCGTGCGCGATCGCCTGCGCTGAGTCGCCGCGCGTTTTCCCCCTCGCCTTGTGCAGCGAAAGGCGGTTTCGCATGACTTTTCTGGCCATCGATGCCGGCAATACGCGACTCAAGTGGGCGCTCTACGCTTCGCCGCAGGCGGGTGCGCCGATGCTGCACCACGGCGCGGTGTTTTTGGAAACGATCGACAACCTGGCCGAGTCCGAATGGCGCGACCTGCCGGTGCCCACCAGCATGTTGGGCTGCGTGGTGGCCGGCGAGGGCGTGAAGCGCCGCGTGGAAGAGCAACTGGAGCTGTGGCCCTCGCTGGAGCCGCACTGGACCTCGGCCGGCGCGCTCGCCTGCGGCGTCATCAACGGCTACGACCACCCCAACCGCTTGGGCGTGGACCGCTGGGTGGCGCTGATTGCCGCACGGCAGCGGGTGCTGGCCGCCGGGCGGCCGCGGCCCGCCTTGGTGGTGATGGTGGGCACCTGCGTGACGGTGGATGCGCTGGACGCCGACGGCCGGTTCTTGGGCGGACTGATCTTGCCCGGTTTTGGCCTGATGCTGCGCGCGTTGGAGATGGGCACGGCGGGCCTGAAGGCGCCCACGGGCGATGTGGTGGACTTTCCCACCAACACCAGCGATGCGCTGATGAGCGGCGGCGCCGATGCCATTGCCGGCGCGATTGAGCGCATGCACGCCAAATTGGTGAAGCGCAGCGGCCAGGCCGAGCCCCTGTTACTGATGACGGGTGGCGCGGCGGTGAAACTCTCGCCCATCACGACCCTGCGTTTTGAGACGGTGGATGCGCTGATTTTTGAGGGGCTGCTGATGTTGCAGTCGCATCGTTTGGCGCTGTGATTGGCCGGGAGTCCGGTTCACCGGGCCCCAGCGGTTCGCAGGTGCCCCGCCGCAGCGCGGCAATCTCTGCCCGCAACTCGCTCAATTGCGCGCGCACGTCTTTGTGCATGGCGCGCAGCAGGTCGTGCTCCATGCGGCGTTCTTCGGTTTCCACCCACATCGCGGCAATCGCCGCCGTGACCAGCGACAGCACGGCATAGCCCAGCAGCACCACGAACACTGAAAAGATGCGCGACGCGGCGGTGGTGGGCACCAAGTCGCCGTAGCCGACAGTGGCCGCGGTGGTGAAGGCCAGCCACAGGCCATCGTCCAGCGTGTGCGCGGTGGGCTCCAACCACCAAAAACCCACGCCGCACAGCGCCAGCACGGTGATGGCGAGCAGCAGCAAGTAGGCCAAGCCACGGCGCGTCACCAGGTGCTGCAGGCTCCATACCAGGCGCATCAGCGTGAACAGCGCCACCAGCAGGCGCAGGCCCAGTGCGGCGGGCAGGTCCAGGCTGTCGGGCAACACGGCGGACAGCAGCAGGCCGCCGGCCAAAACGAGATCGGTGGCACGGCTGCGCGTGCTGCGACGGCGGCGCTGCGCGACGCGCCACAGCGGCGCCAGCAGCACGGCGCCGGCGAGCGCGTACGTGGCCCGGGCCAGCCACAGCAGCTGCCGGTCGGGCAGCATCATCAGGTAAAAGGCCGGAATGGTGCACACCAGCGTGGCCAGCACGGGCCAATGCCATGCGCCGTCGTCGGGCGAGGTGCTGGCACTCCAGGCGATGCGGCGGGCGGTCATGCCCAGCAGGCTAGCGGCGCCGGCTTGGCGCGGCCTTGACGGCCATCAAGAAGCGGGGCGCATGGATGCTGCGCCGGGCAGTCGGCGCGGTGGAGCTCAGTTCGCGCGAACTTTGATGCGTGCGTGCTCGTTGATGCCCATGGCGCCGAAGAACAGCGCGATCAGGCGGTGCGCATCGGTGAACAGGATCTGGCGGTTTTCGGCGCGGCGCGAGAGCACCCAGTTGAGCAAGTCACCGGCCGCAATGAAGTCAACCCGTATCAGCCGTGCGCAGCTGATGGACACCACCGGGGCGGCGCCCAGTTGGGTGCTGAGGCGGTTGAGCGTGCTTTGGATGTCGCCCACCAACTGGCCGGACAGCTCCATGGAGGCCACCTCCACCATGGCGCCGATGTCGGCAAACTCGGACTCCATGAAGCTGGTCGTCACCTCGCTGAAGTGCGAGGATTGCACCGACTCGGTGGCGCGGTTGGCCTGGCTGATGCGGGCCGTGCAGGTGGCGCGCTCCCAGGAGGGCGGCGACACCTCGTAGGTGACGCAGTAGTCGATGGCGGTTTCGTCGAACTGGTCGGGGCGGTTGATCATGCGCAGCGCGTCGAGCCGCAGCAGCCAAAGCGCCGGGTCGACATCGCGCACGCCCGTGGGGGCTTGCGCTTCGATCACCTTCAGCAGCCGCTCGCCGTCTTGCCAGCGCATCTCCAGCCGCTGCGGGATCCAGTGGCGGAACAGGTCGGACAAGCGCCCCGCCGCATCGGCCTCCACCTGCTGCAAGCGGCTCCAGTCCAGCACCCAGGGCAGCGGCAGTTGCAGCGTGTCGGTGCGCAGTTTGGCGACATCGTCCAGGGTCAAGCGGGGCGGGCACACCCAGCCCACGTGGCCATCGGATTTGCTGCGGCTGGGGCGCTCGTTGGCCGCCATGTCGGCCACCAGCTTGGGCAGCGAAAACCACTGCGGCGCCGACCAGCCAAAGGCGTGGGCGTAGTCCACCGCCAGGGTTTCAAACTTGGCCTGCTGGCCGATGGCACGGTAGAGGTCGAACACCACCAGCCAGGTCTCGGCGTGCTGGGCACGGCTGGCGCCGGGGCTGGTCAGCTCCACGAGCGACTGCTCGCAATGCTCGTAGTCGGCATTGGCAAAGGCAATCACGGCCTCGTCCAAGTCCGGGTCGTGCGCCACCTCGTTGACTTCCACGGTGAAGCTCGGATCGAAGCTGCCGGGGCTGCTGTCGAGCGAGAACGAGGCAAAGTGAGAGGGCGGCGCCGCGGGTGCGGGTGCGGCCGTGTGTGCTGGCGGCGTGGACGTTTGCGGGGGCGCGCCGGGGCGGGCCATGGCTGGCGGCATCGGCGGCAGGGCCTGCGGCTCAAACTCCAGGGCCGCACCCCGCTTGCTGTCGGGCGTCGCGCGTCGCGGTGCGGCGTGTGCGGGCAACTCAGCCGGCACGGTGGGGGCGTTGTAGAAGTCGGCTTGCGGCTGTGGCGCCGAAGCGCCTGGCATTTTGGGGGCCGAGCGCACGTGGCTGGGGAAGCGCGACTCGCCCACCATCTGCTGCTCAATCGCGTCGATCTTGGCCTTCACGCCAACGTCGTCGCGCAGGCCGGAGTGCTCGGGCGCACGAGGCTCCGAATCGTCCAGCCGCGAGCTCATGCCGAGCGCGGCGAGTTGGTCGCCGGTCAGGCCTTCGCGGCGGATCTTGCGAAGCATGTCGAACTCGCGCTTGCGCACAAAATCGTTGCGGCGCTTGCGCTCGATCATGGCCTTGAGCTCGGACTTCGCGAACTCGGTCTCCCGGGCTTGCGGCGTTTCGCCCTGCTGCAGATCGCTCCATTGCGTGGCCGGGTTGGCCACGAACTTCACCACCTTGCGGAAAAACCCTGTCGTGTCCTTGCGGTCAGTGGCCATGAAATGCGGTCGGGTCCTGGGTTCCGGGGAGGGCGGTCCGGTGGTGAAGTTCAGGCGGCAATCAGTCGCCGAACATTTTCTGCTTCAGCTCGCGGCGCTGCTGTGCTTCCAGCGAGAGCGTGGCCGTCGGGCGGGCAATCAAGCGGCCCAGGCCGATCGGCTCACCCGTCTCGTCGCAGAAGCCGTATTCGCCCGAATCAATGCGACCCAGTGATTGCGAGATCTTTTTCAGCAGCTTGCGCTCGCGGTCTCGGGTGCGCAACTCCAGCGCGTGCTCTTCTTCGATGGTGGCGCGGTCGGCCGGGTCGGGCACGATGGACGTGTCTTCGCGCAGGTGCTCGGTGGTTTCACCGGCATTGCTCAACAGGTCGTCCTTCAGGGTCTGCAGCTTGGCGCGGAAGAACTCCAATTGCTTGTCGTTCATGTAGGCGTCGTCGGGCATGGCCATGACTTCGGCGTCGGTGAGTTCGCGGCCGGTTTTGGTTTTCCAAGCGTTGGCCAGCTTCGGGTCGGACACCTTCGCGTGCTTGGGCGAGTCCTCGATGTACTGGTTCATTTGGCGGGTTGGCGGCCGAGGCGGCGCAAACCGGTCGGCAAACCGAGACGTTGCCGGGGGCACCGGCGCGGCCTCTGGCGCGGCAGCGGCCAAGCGCGCCGCCTTGGCGGAAATCTTTTTGGCCACCACGGGGGCGGGGGCAGGGGGCGTCACCGGTGCGACGGCCACGGCAGGGGCCGCTTTCGCAACAGCGGGCGCGGGGGGCGCTTTTTTGACCGGGGTCTTGCTCACGTCGATCTCCTCGCTCAGGCGGTTCTACCCGCTCTTTACACCCTGGACCAGTGGGCCAGGGCAAATCCAAGCGCCGCGGATTGTAGCCACGTTGCGGCGCAACAATCGCTCACGCGAGACACTGTTCCAGTCCTTGCAAAAAGATGTCGCTCGGCAGATCGAGTCCGATGAACACCATCTTGCTGGTTTTCTTCTCGCCCGCAGCCCATTTGGGGCCCAGGTCGCTGCCCATCAATTGGTGCACGCCCTGGAAGATCACCTTCTTGTCGGTGCCCTTCATGTAGAGCACGCCCTTGTAGCGCAGCATCTTGGGGCCATACACCTGCACGATGGCGCCCAGGAAGTCTTCGAGCTTGGCGGGGTTGAAGGGCTTGTCCGAGCGGAACACGAACGATTTGACGTCGTCGTCATGGCGGTGGTGGTGCGGGTGGTCGCAGTGTTCACCGTGCGCGTGATCGTGGTGGTCATGGTCGTGGTGATCATGGCCGCCGGCGTCGTTCAAAAATTCCGGGTCGATGTCGAGCTTGGCGTTGAGGTTGAAGCCCTTGAGGTCAAACACCTGCGACAGCGGCACCTCGCCGAAGTGCACGCGGTGTTGCGGCGCACGCGGGTTCATGTGCTTGATGCGGTGCGACAAGGCGTCGACGGCCGCGGGTTCCACCAAATCAGTCTTGCTGATGAAGATCTGGTCGGCAAAACCCACTTGGCGGCGGGCTTCTTGGCGGGTGTCGAGCTGGGCGTCGCCGTGTTTGGCGTCGACCAGGGTCAGGATCGAGTCGAGCAGGTAGGTCTCGGCGATCTCGTCGTCCATGAAGAAGGTTTGCGCCACCGGGCCCGGGTCGGCCAGGCCGGTGGTCTCGATCACCACACGGTCGAAGTTCAGCTCGCCTTTGCGCCGCTTGGCCGCCAGCAGCGTCAGCGTGGAGCGCAGGTCTTCGCGGATGGAGCAGCACACGCAGCCGTTGTTCAGCTGGATGATTTGCTCGCCGCTTTCTTGCACGAGGATCTCGTTGTCGATGTTTTCATCGCCAAACTCGTTTTCGATCACGGCGATCTTTTGGCCGTGGGCTTCGGTCAGCACGCGCTTGAGCAGCGTGGTTTTGCCGCTGCCGAGAAAACCGGTGAGGATGGTGGCGGGGATCAGGCTCATGGTGGGGCCGCTCGGGGCGTCCGAAAAAAAGTGGAGGCGTTGCTCGGGGCAATCGCGGAACATCAAAGCAACGCGGGCCGCTCAGTTGGGGGCGGCCCGAGGCAGAACAAGACAATCTCAGCAACCAGTGTACCGAGCGTGTCAAGGCCCAGTGGCGAGCGGGGTGGCGCGGCTGGACGTGCGCGCCTTGCGGCAGGCCAGAGCGGGTCCGGCATCACCCTGGGGTATCCTGTGACCCAAATCACTTCTCGCGCGAGCGATGTCTGACCCTCACCCTGGTCGCCCGCAACGTGCGCATGGCGGCAAACCGATGGACAAGCGCAGCCTCTTTGAGCGGCTGGTCGAGTTCTTGTCGCCGGGGCCCGATTCGCGGGCCGAACTCATCGAAGCCTTGGCCGACGCGGAGCAGCGCGAGCTGATTGAGCCGCAGTCGCGCATGATGCTCGAAGGCGTGCTGCGCATGGCCGACCTCACGGCCGGCGACGTGATGGTGGCCGCGCCCCACATGGACCTGCTCGACATCGACGCGCCCTACGACGAGCTGCTGCACGGCGTGATCGACACCGGTCACTCCCGCTTCCCGGTGTTTGAGGGCCAGCGCGAAAACATCATTGGCACCTTGATGGCCAAGGATTTGCTCAAGCTGCAACGCTCGCCCGACCTCAATTTGCGCACGCTGTTGCGGCCCGCTGTGTTTGTGCCCGAGTCCAAGGGCCTGAACGAGTTGCTGCGCGATTTCCGCTCCAACCGCAACCACCTGGCGATCGTGATCGACGAGTTTGGCGGCACCGCCGGGCTGATCACGATTGAGGACGTGCTGGAAGAAATCGTCGGCGAAATTGAAGATGAGTTTGACGACAAGGCCGGCCAGAGCAGCGTCTACACGCTGGCCGATGGCAGCTTCCGCGTGGCGGGGGATTCGTCCATTGCCGAGGTGAACGGCTCTTTCTCGGCCGATTTGCCCACCGACACGTTCGAGACCATCGGCGGTTTGGTGGCCCAAGAGCTGGGCCGCGTGCCGCGCCGCGGCGAGGCGGTGGCCGTGGGTGGGCTGCTGTTCACGGTGATGCTGGCACGCGGCGGTGCGGTGCGCTGGTTCAAAGTCACGCGTCAACCGGCTGAGCCGCTGCTGGACGGCGGCAGCGTGTGAGTGCGCTCGCGCGGCTGAACGCCGCACTGCAGCGCTCGCCGGGGCTGGCGATGTGGGCGGCGCTGGTGTTGGGCGCGCTGCACAGCCTGCCGATGGCGTTTTCGGCGCTCTGGCCGCTGCAACTGCTGGCGCTGGCCGGCGCCGTTCACCTGCTGCACCACGCCACGCCACGCGCTGCCTTCGCGCAGGGCTGGGCCTTCGGGCTCGGCTGGCTCACGGCCGCGGTGTGGTGGTTGTTCATCAGCATGCACCGCTACGGTGGCTTGCCGGCCTGGTTGGCGGCGCTGGCGGTGTTGGCGCTCTGTGGGGTGTTGTCGCTGTACCTGGGGGGGGCGTTTTTCACCTTTGCCCGACGCCAACGCCGGCAGGCCGGGCGCGATGCGCTGCTGTTTGCCGCGCTGTGGTTGTTGGCCGAATGGGCGCGGGCCTGGCTGTTCACCGGTTTCCCGTGGGCGGCCAGCGGTTATGCGCATGTCGATTCGCCGTTGGCGGTGTTGGCGCCCTGGGTGGGCGTGTATGGCATGGGCGCGGTGGCGGCGGCGCTGGCGGCGTGGCTGGCCTTGTCGGCGCAGCGCTTGGCGATCACCGTGGGCGCGGCCCTGGTGTTGGGCGCGATGGCTTGGTTCGGCCCGGCGCAGTTTGCCCAGCCCACGGGCGCTTTGAGCGTGTCGCTGCTGCAGGGCAATGTGCCGCAGGACGAAAAATTCTCGATGGATCACCTGGCCAGCAACCTGGCCTGGACGGTCGATCAGTTGGTGACTGCCCCCGGTGACTTGGTGGTGGCGCCCGAGACCGTGATTCCGCTGCTGCCCGAGCAACTGGATCCCGCCGATTGGCAGCCGCTGGTCAAGCACTTCCAGCGCGGCCCGCAGGCGCTGCTGCTGGGCATGCCGCTGGGCGATTCGCAGGTGGGCTACACCAACTCGGTGGTGGGTTTGTCGGCCAACACGCGTGCCGCGCCCGAGGGCCGCTACCGCTACGACAAGCACCACCTCGTGCCGTTCGGCGAGTTCATCCCGACCGGCTTTCGCTGGTTCACGCAGCTGATGAACATCCCGCTCGGCGACTTCAACCGCGGCCCGCAGGGCGCGCCCACCTTTGACTTCCGCGGCGAGCGCCTGGCGCCCAACATCTGCTACGAAGACCTGTACGGCGAAGAGCTCGCCACCGGCTTCACCGATGCGGCCACCGCGCCCACCGTGCTGGTGAACGTGAGCAACATCGGTTGGTTTGGCGAGACCATTGCCGTGCCGCAGCACCTGGCGATCTCGCGCCTGCGCACGCTGGAATTGCAGCGCCCCATGCTGCGCGCCACCAACACCGGCGCCACGGCCATCATCGATGCCTCGGGCCGTGTGACCCACGCGCTGGCGCCGCACACCCAGGGCGTGCTGCAGGGCGAGGTGACGGGGCGCCGTGGACTCACACCGTATGCCCGCTGGGCCGGGCGCTGGGGCCTGTGGCCGCTGCTGGGCTGGGCGCTGGCGTTGATCGGCGGGCTGGGCCTGGGCGCAGAGCGCGCGCGGGCCTTTGGCCGGCCGGGCGCGCGTCGCTGATCGGCGTGTCCGCCGTGCCGATGGCGCTGACGGCGGGCGCGCACCCCTAAAATCAGATGCTTGCCTCGGGCACCGTGCCCGCAGGCCCTCCTTCCCACCGGAACCCACACACCATGCTGAGCTTCCAGCAAATCATCCTGCGCCTGCAAGCCTATTGGGACGCCCAAGGCTGCGCCCTGCTGCAACCCTATGACATGGAAGTGGGTGCCGGCACCAGCCACACCGCCACCTTCTTGCGCGCGCTCGGCCCCGAGCCCTGGAAAGCCGCCTACGTGCAGCCCAGCCGCCGCCCCAAGGACGGCCGCTATGGCAACAACCCCAACCGCCTGCAGCATTACTACCAGTACCAGGTGGTGTTGAAGCCGGCGCCGGCCAATATCCTGGAGCTGTACCTGGGCTCGCTCGAAGCGCTGGGGTTCGACTTGAAGAAGAACGACATCCGCTTCGTGGAAGACGACTGGGAGAACCCCACGCTCGGCGCCTGGGGCCTGGGCTGGGAAGTCTGGCTCAACGGCATGGAAGTGACCCAGTTCACCTACTTCCAGCAGGTGGGCGGCATCGACTGCAAGCCGATCACGGGTGAGATCACCTACGGCCTGGAGCGCCTGGCCATGTATTTGCAGGGCGTGGAAAACGTCTACGACCTGGACTACGCGCCGGGCCTGAAATACCGCGATGTGTTCCACCAAAACGAGGTGGAGCAGAGCACCTACAACTTCGAGCACAGCAACGTCGAGTTCCTGCTCACCGCGTTTGGCGCGCACGAGGGCAACGCCCAGCACCTGATCGCCCAGCAACTGGCGCTGCCGGCCTACGAGCAGGTGCTCAAGGCCGCGCACACCTTCAATTTGCTGGACGCGCGCGGCGCCATCAGCGTGACCGAGCGCGCGGCTTACATCGGCCGCATTCGCAACCTGGCGCGCGCCGTGGCCGCGGCCTACCTGGACAGCCGCAAGCGCTTGGGCTTCCCGATGGCGCCCAATGCCTGGGCGGATGAAATCGTGGCCAAGCTCGACGCCGAAGCGGCCAAGGCCGCGTTGAAGAACGACAACAACAAGAAGGCGGCCTGACCATGACCACGCAAAACCTGTTGGTGGAACTGTTTGTCGAAGAGCTGCCGCCCAAGGTGCTCAAAAAGCTGGGCGAGGCCTTTGCCGGCACGCTGGCCGCCAGCCTGCAAGCCAGTGGCTTGGCCGCGGCCGATGCGGTGGTGACGCCGTTCGCCTCGCCGCGCCGTTTGGCCGTGCACGTCACCGGCGTGGCCACGAAGGCTGCCGACAGGGCCGTGCAGCACAAGCTGATGCCCGTGGCCGTCGCGCTCACTGCGGATGGCCAGGCCACCCCGGCGCTGCTGAAGAAGCTGGCTGCCGTGGGCGCCGATGCCTCGGTGCTGTCGCAGCTCAAGCGCCTGCCCGATGGCAAGGCCGAGGCGCTGTTCCTCGACGCGCTGGTGCCCGGTGTGGCGCTGGCCGATGGCCTGCAAAAAGCCCTCGACGAGGCGCTGGCCAAGCTGCCGATCCCGAAGGTGATGACCTATCAACTGGCCGATGGCTGGGACAGCGTCAACTTCGTGCGCCCGGCGCACGGCCTGGTGGCGCTGCATGGCGCCGAGGTGGTGCCGCTGCAGACCCTGGGCTTGAGCTCGGGCCGCAGCACCGGCGGCCACCGCTTTGAAGCGCCGCACGCCACGGTGACGCTGCGCGATGCCGACAGCTACGCCGAGCAATTGCTGCAAGACGGCGCCGTGATCGCCAGCTTCGACGCCCGCCGCGCCGAGATCGTGCGCCAGCTCGCCGCCGCTGCCGCCAAAGAAGGCCTGACGCCGATCGACGACGAGGCGCTGCTGGACGAGGTGACCGCCCTGGTGGAGCGCCCGAACGTGCTGACCTGCCAGTTCGAGAAAGAGTATTTGGACGTGCCGCAGGAGTGCCTCATCTTGACGATGAAGGCCAACCAGAAGTACTTCCCGCTGCTCGACAGCCACGGCAAATTGACGAACAAGTTCCTGCTCGTCAGCAACATCACGCCCGACGACCCGAGCGCGGTGATCGGCGGCAACGAGCGCGTGGTGCGCCCGCGTTTGGCCGATGCCAAGTTCTTCTTTGAGCAAGACCGCAAGAAGACGCTCGAATCGCGCGTGCCGGGCCTGGCCAAGGTGGTTTACCACGGCAAGTTGGGCACCCAGGGCGAGCGCGCCGAGCGCGTGCGCGCCATCGGCCACGCCATCGTCAACCAGCTGAGCATGGCCACGCTGCCGTTCACGGTGGAAGCCGACGACCACTTCAAGGTGCTCGACAGCAAGGTGCAACAGGCCGCGCTGCTGGCCAAGACCGACCTGCTGACCGACATGGTGGGCGAGTTCCCCGAGCTGCAGGGCATCATGGGCGGCTATTACGCCCGGGCCGAAGGCCTGCGCGACGGCGTGGCCATCGCCATCGAAGACCACTACAAGCCGCGTTTTGCCGGCGACAGCCTGCCGCGCAACCACAGCGGCACGGTGGTGGCCCTGGCCGACAAGCTCGAAACCCTGGTCGGGATGTTTGTGATTGGGAATCAGCCAACTGGCGACAAGGATCCGTTTGCCTTGCGGCGCCATGCACTTGGGGTGATGCGCATCCTTATCGAGAAAAACCTCGCTTTGGAACTGCCATCGCTATTGCGCGTTGCTCAGCGCGCATTCCGTTCGTGGTTCGCTGAAGCTTCCATCTCCAATAGTGCGTTCGCCGGGTACTTAACGGTGATTGACTCAAACCAGCCTGCATTGCAAGTTCAGGCGTTCGTATTCGACCGTCTATCGGGGTACTTGCGTGAGCAGGGCTATAGCGCTCAAGAGGTTGATGCGGTGCTTTCGCTGCACCCGGAGCGCCTGGGTGATGTGCCGCGTCGCCTGGAGGCCGTGCGCGCTTTTGCCGCCTTGCCCGAGGCCGCTTCGCTGGCCGCGGCCAACAAGCGCGTGGGCAACATCCTCAAGAAGATCGAGGGCGAGCTGCCTACCGTGGTGAAGGCCGAGCTGCTGGTGGAGCCCGCGGAGAAGGCCTTGGCCGAGGCGCTGGCCGCCGTGCAGCCGCAGGCCGACGCGCTGTTTGCGCAGCACGATTACGCCGGCTCGCTGCAGGCGCTGGCCGTGTTGAAGGCGCCCGTGGATGCCTTCTTTGACGGCGTGATGGTGAACGCTGACGACGCCGCGCTGCGCGCCAACCGCCAGGCCTTGCTGGGCGGTTTGCACGGCGCGATGAACCGCGTGGCTGACTTGTCGCGCCTGGCCAGCTGAGCTGCACCGCCGCAGCGAGCACCCCATGCGCAACGAGCACACCATGAAGCTGGTCATCCTGGACCGCGACGGCACCCTCAACCTGCACCGCCAGGACTATGTGAAGGGCGTGGACGAGTGGGTGCCGGTGCAAGGCTCGCTCGAAGCCATTGCCCGGCTCAACCACGCCGGCTGGCACACGGTGATCGCCACCAACCAGTCGGGTCTGGGCCGCGGCGTGCTCGATATGGCCACGCTCAACGCCATTCACCTGCGCATGAACGCGGCGCTGGCCGAGTATGGCGGTCGCATTGACGCCGTGTTTTTCTGCCCGCACGGGCCCGACGATGGCTGCGATTGCCGCAAGCCGCTGCCGGGCTTGTTCATTCAGATTGGCGAGCGCTATGGCGTGGACCTGCGCCAGGTGCCGGCCGTGGGTGACTCGCTGCGTGACCTGCAAGCTGGCGCCTCAGCGGGCTGCCCCACGCACCTGGTGCTGACCGGCCGCGGCTCGGAAGTCGACCAAGAAAAGCTCTGGGCTGAGTTGCCCGAAACCCGCGTGCACGCGGACTTCGCCTCGTTTGTGGACGACCTGCTGGAGCGCGAACACCGCGCCCGGGTCGACGCCGGGGCGCCCGATACCGAATACCAGGAGCATCGCTGATGGCGGCTGTGTTGGCGGCCGTTCGTTCGGCCATTTATGTGATCTACCTTGTGCTCACGGTGATGCCGTGGGCGCTGATGTCGGTGGCGGCGTCGCTGTTTTTGCGCGGCACCCAGCTGTACTGGCTGACCACCTACTGGCTGCGCATTGCCATCGTCGGCGCGCGCTGGATCTGCGGCGTGCGCTACCGGGTGGTGGGGCAAGACAACTTGGACGCGGCCGACCGCCAAGGCGCGGCCATCATTTGCCCCAAGCACCAAAGCACCTGGGAAACCTTCGCGTTTCCGGTGCTGATGCCGCACCCGCTGAGCTATGTGTTCAAGCGCGAGTTGCTGCGCATCCCGTTTTTTGGCTGGGCCATTGGCCGGCTCGACATGATCCACATCGACCGCACGCGCCGCACCGAGGCGTGGTCGAGGGTGCTGAGCCAGGGGCGGCAGTTCATGGCCCAGGGCAACTGGGTGATCATGTTCCCGGAAGGCACGCGCATCGCGCGCGGTGAGCAGGGCAAGTACCAAACCGGTGCCAGCCGCCTGGCCATCGATGCCGGCATGCCGCTGCTGCCGATTGCCGTCACCTCGGCGCGCTGCTGGCCGCGCAAAAGCTTCATCCTGCGCCCGGGCATCATCGACGTGTCGATCGGCCCGCTGATCCACCCCGACGGCCGCTCGCCGGCCGCGCTGATGGCCGAGGTCGAGGCTTGGATCGAGGCTGAGATGCGGCGCCTGGACCCCGAGGCCTACGTGGGCCGGGACGTGCCTGCGGCGGTCTGAACGCGCGTCTGAACACGCCCCACCGAAACGCCTCCCGTGCTCACCGAATCGGCCGATCTGCTGCGCACGGCGGTCTCGCGCCACCCACAGGCCACGCGCGAGATCCAACTGCAGGACCACACCGTGGGCTACCTGCTGCGGCGCGCACGGCGGCGCAGCATTGGGTTCAGCGTCAGCGGCGATGGCCTGGTGGTGAGCGCGCCGGGCTGGGTCACGCTGCGCGACATCGAGGCCGCGCTGCGTGAGAAAGGCGCCTGGATTGTGCGCAAGCTCGGCGAACAGCAAGCGCGCCAGCAAAAGCAGGTGGCGGCGCAAGTTGAGTGGGCGGACGGGGCGCACATACCGTATCTGGCCCAGCCCCTGCGGTTGACGTTGGGTGAGCCGGGGCGGGGCCTCGCGCTGACGGCGCCGGGGGGCGACGGCGTGGCGGCGCTGCGCGTGGCGCTGCCGCTGGAGACCTCGGCCGATGCGCTGCGCGCGGTCGTCCAGCGCTGGCTGCAGCGCCAGGCGCGGGCCTTGTTTGTGGCGCGCTGCGCGCACTACGCGCCGCTCCTGGGGGTGTCGCCCACCCGCATTTCACTCAGCGCGGCACGCACCCGCTGGGGCAGCGCCAGCATCAGCGGCGCGCTGCGCTTCAACTGGCGGCTGATCCACCTCTCGCCCGAGCTGGTGGATTACGTGGTGGTGCACGAGCTTTCGCACCTGCGCGAGATGAACCACAGCCCGGCCTTTTGGGCCGTGGTAGCCAGCCAGGTGCCTAACCACCTGGCGCTGCGCCAGCAATTGCGCGCGGTCTTGCTGCCCGCGATGGATTGAGCGTCTTTCGTTCATGCCCGTGCACACCGCCAAAAGGCGCCCGCTCGTCATTGCAAATGCGCGCCATGGCCCGCGCTGTGGCTGTGCTTTGCGCCTCGATCCGGCGCCTTTTGACGTGTTGCTCGGGTGCGCCCGATAAACGCTCAGCCTCTGAGGCGCTCAGAATCGCTGGCGCGAAACGCCGTCCCGGGGGACGCTCCGCGGCTGGGGTCTTCCACAGCTCGTGACTTGTGGCCGCCCCGCGAACGCGGGGGGGCGTTTTGTGCCGATGGGGTGTTTGGGCTGCTTCTCTGTGCGTTGGCGCACTTTTTTAGTGCCTCCGAATCAGGCGCCAGCCCGCATGGATGCTCAGTTTGTGGCCCGTTGAAGGCCGAGCGCTTGCTTCAAGTGAAGCGCGTGAGCGGGCAGGATGGGTACCCATCTGCCCCCGTGAACGCGGGGTGCGAGCCCCCTCTGCCCCTCGCTACATTCCTCCCGGTGCATGTCGCCTCCATGGTGTCAAAGCGTCCCAAATTCAATTCAGTGAGGAGTTCCCGTGTCTCTTGCAACTAATGTCAATGTCGTCATCCACGTCTGTGAAGATACCCAGCGCACTTTCGACATCAGGGACCTGCTGACCCAGGGGGGCTACACCACGGCTGGCGCCGCCACTGTGTCGTCCTTTTTGGTTCAATTGCCCGATGGCACTTACACCGCTGCGGACACCCCCCTGTTCGGCAAGATCGACGCAGACACCCTCTATGTTCGCCCTGGTCTCTGGGCCGAGAACTACAACGGCAACTTCAACACCTATGAAGTGGTGGTGAACAATGGCAACGGGGAGTACATCTCGCTGAAGCTGGACGTGGTGATTGACCCGGTGAACGACGCGCCCATCGGCGCCGACAAGACCCTGACCGCTTCTGACGCCTCCGGCCTGGTGCTGGCCAAGTCGGACTTCGGTTTTGCCGATCCGGTTGAAGGCAACAACTTCAAGTCCGTGGTGATCACCAACGTGCCCACCGCAGGCAAGCTCACCCTGGGTGGCGTGGATGTGGTCGCGGGCCAGGAAATCAATGCCAGCGACATCAGCGCCGGCCTGCTGGTGTTCAAGCCCAATGCCATGACCATTGGCACGTTTGAAATCGGCTTCCAAGTCCGTGACGATGGGGGCACCGCCGGTTGCGGCGGGGCCGACCTGAGCGTCGCTCCCAACTACCTGAAGTTGATCGTCCCCGGCGCCGAAATCGGCGACCGCATTTGGGAAGACAGCAACGCCAACGGCGTGCAAGACGCGGGTGAGCTCGGCATTGCCGGCGCCACGGTGCAGCTCAAAGACACCAACGGCAACGTGCTGAGCACGGTCACCACCGACATCAACGGCAACTACCACTTCACCGTTGCCCCTGGCACCTATGCCGTGAACGTGTTGCCGCTGGCCGGCTACCAGCTGAGCCCCACGAATGTCGGCGGCGATGACGCTACTGACAGCGATCTCGATGTGGGCGACACCGCCCCGGGTTACAGCGCCTTGGTGACTGTTGCCGCCGGTGACATCAACCACACCATCGACGGTGGCTTCTACCGCACAGCGTCTCTGGGCGACAAGGTGTGGATCGACAGCAATGGCGATGGCCAGCAAGGGGCCACCGAAGCCGGTCTGGGTGGCGTTCTCGTGAAGCTGCTCAATGCCAGTGGTGCGGTCTTGGACGTCGCCACCACCAATGCCGATGGCAGCTACCTGTTTGCGGACCTCGTCCCGGGTCAATACGCGGTCGAATTCGTGGCCCCCATCGGCTACACGCTGACCCAAAGCGATGTCGGTGCCGATGGCTCCGATTCCGATGCCGACACCGTGACGGGCCGCACGGTCGTGACCGAGCTGGTCTCGGGCGAAAACGACCTGAGCTGGGACGCCGGCGTGATCCCCACCGGCCGCATCACGGGCACCGTGCGCGAAGACCTGGACAACAACGACAGCGGCGACACCCCGATCGCCGGTGTGCTGATCACGCTGAAGGACGGTGCCGGCAATGTGCTGGCCACCACGACCACGGCGGCTGACGGCTCCTACGCCTTCAACAACCTGCCCGCGGGCAGCTACACGGTTGTTGAAACCAACAAGGCTGGCTTCACCGACGTGAGCGACATCGACGGCGGCGACAAGAACACCATCTTTGTCTCCTTGGACGGTGGCAGCCTGAGTGCTGGCAACGACTTCGTT
>JBEAOO010000284.1:0-11428 GCA_041164825.1 Pseudomonadota bacterium
CTGCGCAAAGCGAATGCGGCACAGCGCTCCTTGAACCGGTGGTGGCATGCCAAGACGACGAATGCCGCGGTGGTGGTGGGGGCGGTGATGGGCCGGGGCGATTTGCGGAGGTGAAGGAGGAGGGCCCGCGTCAGCGGGCCCGGGGGACACGGAGCACATCGCCCCGGCCCGTCGCTGCCCTGGCGCCGATCCTCGAACGGAAAACGGCTGAGCGGGGCGCTACCTCTGCCCAAAGCGGCCATGTGCGAGAACGGCCCTTGCCGCTCAGCGCAATGTAGATGCCGTTGAAAGTGAGGGCTTGTGCGTCGCGGCTCAGTGCAACCCCATGTCGTCAGGCCAGCGCGGCAGCGGCCACTTCGCGCCGGGCCTGCAACGCACCCAGCAAATGCTGGCTCAGGCGCTGCGCGCTGGCGCCGTCCCAGCCATCGGGCACGCGGCCGGTGATGACATCACCGTCGAGCGCGGCATGGGCCGCGGCCAGCACGGCGTCGGTGCCGCCCACCACCAGGCGATTGGTGCCTTGCGTCACCGTCACCGGGCGCTCGGTCGATTCGCGCAGCGTCAGGCACGGCACGCCAAGCGCCGTGGTTTCTTCTTGCACGCCACCCGAGTCGGTCAGCACCAGCGTGGCATCGCGCAGCAAGCCCACCATCTCGAAGTAGCCCTGAGGCGGCAGGCAGGCGATGTTGGGGTGATCGTTGAGCGCGCCCCACAGGCCAAAGCGCTCCAGCTGGGCGCGAGCACGCGGGTGCACCGGCCACAACACGGGCACGCGCCCGGCCAGTGCCAGCAGCGCCGCCACATGGCCCGACAGCACCTCGGGCACATCCACGTTGGAGGGGCGGTGCAGCGTCACCAGCACGTAGCCGTCTTCCAGCGCGCCCAGCAAGGGCGCGCGGCCCGCGGCCGCCAGGCTGGCGCGCGGCGCCACCGCATCGGGCAGCGCGTGGCGCAGCGAGTCGATCATCAGGTTGCCCACAAAGTGAATGCGCTCGGCCGCAATGCCCTCACGCAGCAGGTTGTCGTGCGCCTCGGGCTCGGTGGTGTAGAGCCAGTCCGAGAGTTGGTCGGTCAGCACCCGGTTCACTTCTTCCGGCATCTGGCGGTCGCCGCTGCGCAGGCCGGCTTCCACGTGCACCACCGGCACATGGCGCTTGGCGGCCACCAGCGCGCAAGCCAAGGTCGAGTTCACATCGCCCACCACGATCACCGCGCCGGGCGCGTGGGTGTCGATGAGCGGCTCAAAGCGCTTCATCACCTCGGCCGTCTGCACGGCGTGGCTGCCCGAGCGAACGTCCAGGTTTTCGTCCGGCTCGCGCAGGCCCACGTCGGCCATCAGCCGGTCTTTCATCAGCGGGTCGTAGTGCTGGCCGGTGTGGACCAGCACGGTGCGCGGCGCGCCCGGCGCCGCCTCAATGGCGCGCAGCAGCGGTGCCATCTTCATGTAATTGGGGCGCGCACCGATGACGCACAGCAGGGGGTGGCTCATGGAGTGATCCTCTGGGTTCAATTCAGCAGGTCACAGGCCATCGGCCGCGCGCACCAGCGAGCCCGGCGAGCGACCCGCCACAAACAGGTAGCGCGATGCGGCGGTGCCCGCCTTGCGCACGCCCACCAGGGTCTGCGCGCCCACGATGCTCGGCGCCTTCCAGTCCGGCGCGGCGTCGAGCGACAAGCCCGCCGGCACGGCACCCGCCACCACGTCCGAGGTCGGGGCGTCAAAACTCAGCCAGCGCAGCTCGCTGCCCGATGTTGTGGGCAACACCATCAGCGCGTGGCTGTAAGAGGCGTTCAGGCTCAGGTGGCGCGCATACGGCGACACCGTGTCGGCCAGGCCGGCGCTCAGCACATCGCGGTCGCCAAACGTGCGGCGGTCGCTGCCATCGGCCAGGCTCTGCGCCAGTTGCACATTGCCGTCGGCATCGATGAACTTGGTGAACACGCGGTCGTGCACGGTGCTGGCGAGCACGATGTTGTGGCCGTCGAGCACCTCGGTGCGCGCGCCCGTGCCTTTGTTCCAGTTCGTCCAGGCGCTGCTGTTGACGGTGGCATACAGCACGCTGCTCTTGAGCACGCGAAAGCCCATCGGTTTGAGCGCGCCCTCGGCCGCGGTGTTGAGCTGCGTCACCGCAGGCACCAACGTGTCTTCCACGCGGAACACATTGATGTCGCCCGCGCTGTTCACGCTCGACACATACAAGGCGCGGTCATCGGCCACCTGGCCCACCGCCGTGCCCTCGCCCACTTGCCCGCTCACCAGCACGTTCGAGAACGCGTCCAGGGATTTGTCATAGCGGCGCAGGCCATCGCCCGAGCGCACAAAAATGCCGTAGCGCGTGACAAAGCCCGGGCCCAGCGGCTTCGACGAGGCATCCACCGCGCCCGGCACGCTGCTCGCGTCCAAGGCCACGGCGTTCAGCAGCGAGGCATCGGTGCGCACAAAGTGGTCCACCTGCCAACCCAAGAAGCCGGCCAGTCGGCCGCCTGTGCCGTGGATGGCGGCGATCGGCGCCACTTGTGCGGCGGCATCGGTCGGCAGCTCGCTCGGCGCATCGGTGGCCGACATCGACAAGCGCACCGCACGCGGGCGCAGGCCGGCCGCATCACAGCTGCCCGAGGCGCTCGGCGCGGCATAAGTGATCAGCGCATCGTCACCCGACAAGCTCTGACCCGCCACCTGGAAGCGCACGCCATTGACCGAGCACAGGCCCTCTTGGCTGCTGAGCTGCACCGGCGTCGGCCGCGCCGTGGCGGCCACATCGAGCAGCATCTTGTAGAGGTGCAGCTTGCCGTTGGCATCGACCTGGTCCCACACCAGCGCGCGCACCGAGGGGCCGGTGAGCGTGGTCAGCGTGCCGTCGACCGTGCCACCGCTGATGCGAACCACCGTGCTGTCCACCGGGCTGATGGGCCACTGGCGCACGCCGTCTGCCGCGCCCGGCATGCCGGGGTGCACGGCGTACCAGGTGCCGCCCAGGCCCGGGTCAGACGTGCCATACAACTCGTTGTTGCCCGCCGTGGTGAGCCAGCGGCCGGCCGTGGTGGCGTAGGCCGTGCCCGTGCCGGTGTCGGTGCTGGGGTTCACCACCACCGGGCCCGAGCCCGAGCCGTTGTCGGTGCCCCCGCTGCCCGAGCCGCTGCCACCCGACGATGCCGACGAGCCGCCGCCACCGCCGCACGCGCTCAACAGCGACAGCAGCAACATGCTGGACGCCAAAGCGCCCGGCACCCGGCCCGACGACACACACGCCTTGTTCTTCATCACCGACACAGCAGACTTCATCATCACCACACTCCCACCGCTGACAACGCCAGCGGCACACGAGAATTCAAAAGAGGACACACGACACAACACGCCCACCAGCGGACATGCGATGGGGCGGGTTGTACGCAGCGGTCGTGACGCTCGCGTTACCGCATGCGCCTCTTGGCTCACGATGATCCGAACGGCTCAGAGCCCTCCCCGCACATGCGGTGGGGGCGCATCAAGTTGTCAATTTGTGCCCGTAGCCTTGGCGGGTTTGAACCTTGTTATCGGCCCCCGCATGAACGCCCTCTTCTCCCGTTGCTCCTTGATCCCCCTGCTGGCCGCCCTGCTCGGCGCGGCCCCGGCCGTGCAAGCGCAGCCCATGCCCGAAGAAGAGGTGATGCTGAGCGCCGCGCGCCAAGGCAACCTGGAGCTGTTTCGCGAGATGCTCAAGCTCGGCGCCAGCGCCCATGCGCGTGATGCCGCAGGCAACAACGCCCTGGTGCTGGCCGTGCAAGGCGACAGCGATGCGATGCTGCGCGAGGTGCTGGCTCAGCAACTGAGCCCCAACGCGGTGGGCAGCGCCGGCATGAGCGCCTTGTCATTGGCCGTGATGCGCAACCGCGAGGCCATGTTCAACCGCCTGCTGCAAGCCGGCGCCGAACCCGACACCACCGACGCCACCGGCGGCAGCGCGCTGCACACCGCCGTGCGCTTGGGCCGCACGCGCATGGCTTTGGCGCTGCTGGCCGCCGGCGCCCGCGCCGACCGCCCCGATGGCCAACGCGTGACGCCACTGCACATCGCCGCCGAGCGCGGCGATGCGGTGCTGAGCCAAGCCCTGCTCTCCCACGGCGCCAACCCCAACGGCCTCGACGCCGAAGGCCGCACGCCCCTCTTCATCGCCCTGTTCGAACGCCAAAGCGACGTCGCCGCCCTGCTCGCCCGCCACCGCATGACCGACGTGCAAACCCCGGTGCAGGGCTACAGCCCGCTGTTCTGGGCGCAGCAAATGGCGATGGTGGATGTGGCCCAGGCGATGGCGCAGCGCGGGGTGCGCTGAGGCAGGGCGCGGGCGTCCGCCACCACGGCATGGCAGGCCCGGCATGGCAGGCCCGGCAAGGTTGCACGAAGATGGACCCACGGGCTGTCCGAGGTCGGTCTGACCCGGTCAGCACATATCGCCATAGGCGATTTATTGCATTTATCGCCAAAGCCGATATAGTCCAAATATCGGCGCTGGCGATACACCCGCCTCGCCGAACGGACCCATGAACCAACTCCTCGCCGTCCCTGGCCACGTGGGCCTGGTGCTGCGCGCCGCGCGCAAAACCGCCCAACTGAGCCAAAAGCAGCTGGCGGCCAAACTGGGCCTGAGCCAGAACCGCTGGTCCGAGCTGGAGACCGACGCGGGCGCCATGCGGGTGGACCAACTGCTGGCCGCCCTGGCCGCGCTGGGCCTGGAGCTTCAGGTGCAGACCCGCGGCGGCGCGCCAGTGGCAGGCGGACAGGACGCAGAGGGCAGCGAAAACCTGCCACCTGCTGACCAGGTGGAGTGGTAGCCATGGGCCGGGCCAGCAGCACGCGCGCCCTCTCCGTTTGGGCCAACGGCGAGCGGGTGGGCACCTGGACCCTCCCCGCCCGTGGCGACATGGCCTTCGTCTACGACCCAGACTGGATGGCTTCGGCGGCAGGTCGGCCGCTGTCGCTGTCCCTGCCCTTCACGGGCGCGCAAGCCTTGCGCGGCGCCCCGGTCAACCACTACTTCGACAACCTGCTGCCCGACAGCGAGCCCATCCGCAAACGCTTGGCCACCCGGTTCAAGACCGACACCCTGGACGCCTTCGACCTGCTCGAAGCCATCGGTCGTGACTGCGTGGGCGCCATCCAGCTGCTCGGCGTTGACGAGTCACCGGTCCATGTCACGCGCATCGAAGGCACACCGCTCAACGAGGGTGAGGTGGAAGCGCTGTTGCGTCAGGCGGCTGGCGCAGGCCCTCCCGCGGGTGTGGACGACCTCGACGACAACCTCCGCATCTCGCTGGCCGGCGCCCAAGAGAAAACGGCGCTCTTGTGGCATGACGGCCAGTGGCTGCGGCCGCATGGCGCCACCCCCACCTCGCACATCCTCAAGCTGCCCATCGGGCTGGTGGGCGCACGCCAAGCCGACTTCGGCACCTCGGTGGAAAACGAGTGGCTCTGCATGGAGCTGCTGCGCGAGCTCGGGCTGCCGGCGGCCCAAACCGCGATGCTCCAGTTCGGCGCCCAGAAGGTGCTCGCCGTCGAACGGTTCGACCGGCAGCTGCACAGCTCGGGCACCTGGCTGATGCGCCTGCCCCAAGAAGACTTCTGCCAGGTCACCGGCACGGCGCCGCACCGCAAGTACGAGGCCGATGGCGGCCCCGGCATCGCGGACATCGCCCGCGTGCTCACCGGCTCCGTGAACGCGCCAGCCGATCTCAAAACCTTCCTCAAAGCCCAGCTGCTGTTCTGGATGATGGCCGCCCCCGACGGCCACGCCAAAAACTTCAGCCTGCGCATCTTGCCGCGCGGGCGCTACGCACTCACACCGCTCTACGACGTGATGTCCATCTGGCCCGTGGAAGGCCAAGGCGCCAGCCAGATCTCCTGGCACCGAGCCAAGCTCGCCATGGCGCTGCAAGGCAAAAACCGGCACGTCCTCTTCAAGGACATCGAGCGTCGGCACTTCAACGCGACGGCGGCCAGGTTCTTCCAACGCGAGGGGGCGGAGGATGTGATCGAGGAGGTGCTCGCCGGCCTCGAACCGGCCATCGCAGCCGTCAGTGCGCGGCTGCCTGTGGGCTACCCAGAGCGCATCGCTACTTCCATTTTCGCGGGCCTGCGGCGCACGGCGCGGCTTCTGGGCAACGCGGCAGCCTGAGCCGTGAGGGCCGCGAATGGCGCTTCAGGGTCGAGTGCGCCAGTTGTGAGCATCGAGCGCGAGTCATCCGCGTGGGGCGTGGCGGCACCGAGCGGGGCCAAGCCCTGCTCTCCCACGGCGCCAACCCCAACAGCCTCGACGCCGAAGGCCGCACACCGCTGTTCATCGCCCTGTTCGAACGCCAAAGCGACATCGCCGCCCTGCTCGCCCGCCACCGCATGACCGATGTGCAAACCCCGGTGCAGGGCTACAGCCCGCTGTTCTGGGCGCAGCAGATGGCGATGAGCGATGTGGGTGGGGCGATGGCGCAGCGTGGGGCGCGGTGAGGGATTGGAGGCGACTGGACGCGGTCAGGCGCGCCGAGGGGCGCCATCGCTGCTTCGCACCCTCTGGAGGTCGCGATCAGCGACGCCGGCTTGTCGAACGGCAGCATCCGACCCAATGCCGCAAGCGAGTTGCGTGATTTGACCTCCCGGAAGCAGTCAAGCGCGCATGAGGAGGCTGGCTCATCCAAATGGGACTACTTCAGCTTGATGTGCAAGTGATTGAAGCCTGCAGCATCTGTGGTCTCCTTGACTACCAGGTAGTGGTGTTGCTTGCGCACCAGGTCGCTGAGCTTGCTAAAGCCGTAGTTTCGAGGATCAAATGATGCGTGGTTTTTGCTGATGAAGGAGCCTACGGCTGAGAGCGACGACCAGCCCGTGTCACGCTGTGTCTCTTTCACGGCGTGCGACAGCAGACCGTGAAGGGCCGGAACGTCTTTCACCTCCACGGGTAACCCAGGGGCTGAGCCAGCGGCAGGCTGTTTCAGCACCTCAACGAAGACGAACTTGTCGCAAGCTGCGATGAAAGCGTCTGGAGTCTTGCGTTCCCCGAACCCATAAACGACCTTGCCGGCCTCCCGCAGGCGAGTGGCTAGTCGAGTGAAATCGCTGTCGCTGGTGACAAGACAAAAGCCATCTACATTGCCTCCGTACAACAAGTCCATGGCGTCGATGATGCAGGCGCTGTCCGTGCTGTTCTTGCCCTTGGTGTAGGCGAACTGCTGCATCGGTTGGATTGCATGGCGGTGGAGGTGGTCCTTCCAACCCACCAGGTTTTGCGTAGTCCAGTCACCGTAGGAGCGCTTCACAGTCGCGACCCCGTACTTCGCGACCTCCTCCAGCAGTTCCTTGATAACCGCGGCGCTGGCGTTGTCCGCGTCGATGAGTACAGCGAGCCGAAGTGCGTCTTGTGCCATTGTCTTGTTTCCTCCGTCCGACAGCCTACCCGATAGCTGCCGCAAGCAAACGACCGGCCGTGGCCGATAGCCATCAATGGCCGGCTGGACGGGACGCTTCCACAGGTCTGTCGCACCGACATACGCCTGCCAGTCGCAGCCCAGTCACGCGCGCGGGTGGCCCGGCGCCCTGGCGCTCTGGCGCTCTGCGAATTCAAGTTACGGCAATGCACACGGCGCGAAGCGGACGCGACACAGCGCGCCTGGCACCGACACCCCTGCAACCTCAGCGCGCCTTGTTAGCCACCTCAGCCGCAACCGGCGAAGCCAACCGCGCCCCCAGCAACTGATCCCGCCAATCCTGCGCGCGTTGCTCTTCCTTCACCCGCAACAAGTCGGTGAACGGCTCACAAGCGCGGGTGCGTTCTTTCTCGACCACGGTCAGCAGGGCTTCGCCCACGGCGTAGGCCTTGGCGTGTTGGGCTTCGCAGGTTTGCGCGCGGGTGCTGGCGGCGGCCACTTGGCGGCCGAGGCCGGTGCGTTCGCCGTCGGCGGCCTTGGTGGCGGCGTCTAGCTTCGCGGCGGCCACTTGCAGGGCCTCGTCGCGTTTGGCGATCTCGGCCTTGGCTTGCTCCAACTGGGTCTGCGCGGAGCTCAGGTCAGCGCGCACTTTGTCGAGCTCTTGCGCGGTGCGGCGCTGGCCTTGTTGGCCTGCCGCCGCGCTGGACTTTTGGCGGCTGGCTTCGCCGCGCGCCTGGGCCAGCTCGCCCTTGAGCTTGTCGGCCTCCGTGGCCTGGGCTTTGCTGGCTTGCAGCTCGCTGCTGAGGCGGGTGTTTTCTTGGCGCGCCTTCTGCAACTGCTGCTGCATCTGCTGCAACTGGGCGCGGTCGCGCTCGGCCTGAGCCTGCGCGTGGGGCGCCGCGCTCAGCAGCGCCAGGGCGCACAGCAGCGCTGCCACCAAGGGCTGGCGGGCGAAAGACGCGCGGATCGTGGGGGTGGTCATGGTGGTCATGCGATCCGGGTGATCAGAAGCGGGTGTTGAGGTCCACCGTCCAGGTGCGCACGCCGTACTTGGGCGCCAGGTCCAGGCTCTCGGCATTCACGTAGCGCGCGGTGATGCTGGTGTTGGGTGCCAGGTTGTAGCTGCCGCCCAAGAAGCCCGCTTTTTGGTCGGTGCCGCCCAAGCGGTAGTCGGCCGATGCAAAAGCGTCGGGCACGGCGTCGCGCTGCAGCACGCGGTAGCCGGCAAACACCTGCCAACTGCCCGCCAAGTCACGCGGGCCATAACCGGCCGAGAACTCCAAGCGGTAGCCATCGAGGCGCGGGCGGCTCAGGCCAGTGGCGCCGCTGGCATCGGTGGGCAGGTTGGCGGCGGCGGTGCCGATGCGGGCGCGGATCTCGTTGGCGTCAAAACCCAGGTTGTGCACGTAGTCGGCGTTCACGCCAAACCGCCACGGGTCGGCGTAGCCAAACTCGGCCGCGGCGGTGAGGTTGAGCACACGGAAGTTCGAGGCCAGGCCCCACACCGCCGTGCCGCTCGGGTTGCTGAGCGATGCGATGTTGAACATGGTGTTGCCGCGCTGGCGCACGGTGGGCGCGCCATCGTTGTTGAGCGTGTTGCTGGCCGGTGTGGCCGGGTTCAGCTCAGACTCGATGCCGTGAAAGTCATACAGCGCAGCGCCGGCCCGCACCTGCGTGCCGCCCAAGCCTTGCCAGCGGCCGCCGGCCTGCGCGGCAAACAGGTATTTGTCGCTGGCGAGGCTGGTGCTGCTGTTGTTGATCTCTTGCAGCGGGTGCACACCGGCGGTGATGAAGCCGCTCCAGTCCACCGACTGCACGGGCGCCCAAGTGACGCTGGCGCCGTCCATCGTCATGTCGGACGACCACATCAAATCGCTCGTCAAATACGGGTTGGCGGTGCGGCCGGCGCGTGCGCTCCAAAAGCCGCGGCTCCACGACACATAGGCCAGGTCAAACGCCGCGCCCAGGCGGCGGTTGAACTTGCCCAGGTCCACATTGGCCGAGATCGGGTTGTTGGCGTCGCCGCCGCTGCTGGTGACCAGACGCATACCCGCTTCCACCTCGTCGGCCACCTTGGCCTGCACGCCCAGGCGGGCACGCACGCGCATGCGGTCGCGGTCTTCGGTCGTGTTGCCAGTAGCGCCACTGGCGAGTTGATAAAACGAATCCACGTTCACGGCGCTGTCGTTGTCAGACGGGTAGCTGTCGCGCTGCAAACGCACGCGCACATCACCCGCCACCGTCACCTTGGAGAGCCACGAAGGCAGCGCACCCGGATCGCCCCAACGCTCGGCGCGCGCTTGCGCCAGCACCTCTTGGCGGATCTCCTCGCGCATCTCGCGCCTCACGGTTTCGCTCACATAGGGCACGCGCACCACGGGGGCCGCGGCATCCGGCGCGATGCGCGCAGGTGGCGGCGGCACGGCCGCGCCCGTGTAGGTGGCGCCTGCGGTGGCGGGCGTGGTGGCGGTCAGCACAGCCGGGTCCATGCCGGCTTCGCGCAGCAGGTCTTGCGCGCCGGCCGGGGTGATCACGTTCTTTTCCACCAGGGTGCGGCTCAGCATCAGCAGCGCTGCGCGCAGGCGGTCCACTTCAGACACGTTTTGGGCCGACGCCACCAGGGGCATCAGGCCGACGGCTGCAGCCACAGCGGCCAACAGCAAAGGCTTGTTCGAGTGTTTCATGGTCACAACCAAATCAAAAAATCAAATGAGGGGCGCGCGGTGCGGAGGGCGTTCAGACATCGGCCGACGTGACGCGGATGCGCATGGGTTGCGGCAGGCCCTCGGGCGGCGCCTTCAAGGGGCCGGCGTGGGCCAGGCCATCGATCAGCCACTGGTCGAGCTCGGCATTGCCCGTGCCGCGCACCAGCTCATGGCGCTCGATGCGGCCATCGCGGCCCACCCAGATGTTCACCACCACCTTGTATTCCTGGCCACGCAGCCGGCCGTCGCGCGCCAGCTCTTGGGCCAAGAAGCGCGCGGCGGCATTGCCAAAGGTGGCGTTGCTGAGCGCGTTGGCCGCACCTCCACCGGCCGGGCCACCGAGCACGATGTCGCGGCCACCCGGGCGGCCCGCCAGGCCAAAGCCATCACCCGGGCCGGTGCCTGCAGCGTCCACCCCCAGCGGGCCGGGCGGCGGTGCCTCGGCCGCGGGCGCGGGCTTGGGCGCGTCCACCGGCTTGGGCGTGTCGATCTTGACTTCCTCTTTGATCTTGGGCGGCTCGGGCGGCTTCTCTTGCTTGGGCGGCGGGGGCGGGGGTGGTGGCGGGCGCAGCACGGTGATCTGCGTGGGCTTGCGCTGCGGTTTGTCGTCACTGTGGCTGGCGCCCACAAACTTCACCGCGCCCCACAGCGCCAGCAGCCCGAGCAGGCCCAGGCCGATGCGCAGCGCCCAGCGTTTGCCGGGGCTCACCTCGTCGTCCTCGGCCTGCGCACGCATCAGCGCCGCCGGGGCCGTGGCTGTGTTGCTGCTGCCGAGGCTCACTTCACCAACCTCTGCGTCACGAGGCCCAGCTGCGTGATCTCCAGCTTGCCCATCAGGTCGAGCACGGCCACCACTTTGTCGTACTGCACTTTGGCATCACCCTTGATGACCACCGGCAGCGCCGGGTTCACCGCTTTGGCGTCGCGCAGGCGCTGCTCCAGCTCTTCCAACGTCACCGGGTAGGTGTCGAGAAACATGCGGCCGTCTTCGGTCACCGTCACCGCCTTGGTCTGCGGCTTGGCCAGGCTGGGCGTGTTGCTGGCCTTGGGCAGGTTCACCTTCACGCCCTGCACCGAGGCCGTGGTCATGATGATGAAGACGATCAGCAGCACATAGGCCAGGTCGAGCATGGGCGTGACGTTGATGTCGTCATAGGCCTTGTCTTCATTGACTTGCATCGCGCGTCACCCGTTTTGTTGTTGTGGATCAGCTGTTGTGGATCAGCTGTTGTGGGCTTCGGCCATGCGCGTGATGAACTCATCGGTGAACGCTTGCATGTCCGCCGTGATGGTCTTGATGCGCGTGAGCAGATAGTTGTAGCCAAACAGCGAAG
>JBEAOO010000285.1:0-3666 GCA_041164825.1 Pseudomonadota bacterium
GGCGTGTAGGTGGGGTCGGTCATGGTGGCGGGTTTCTGGTGGGCAGGGTGAAGCACAAGGTGCAAGGTTAGCGCCACCCGGGCGCGCGGGTGCGGCGGCCCTGCCAAAGCCCCGGCTCGCACGGGGCCGGCGCCCGCGCCGCACAATGGCCGCGCGCGCCCGTCCGGCAGCGCCCACAACAACACACCCGCACAGAGACACTCCCATGGCATTTCTTGACACCGTGGCCCGCGCCGTGGCCCTGATCGGCGAGGGCGCCATCCGCTGGCGCCGCCTGCAAGGCACGGTCGACACCGTCGCCGTCGGCCGGACGCCGCAGATTCCTGCCGCCCGCCCGCAAGGCCGCCTGCCCACGCTCAAGATGCCCACCGCCCAAGGCTGGGCGCCCGGGCAAACACCGGCCGCCGCCGCAGGCCTGAAGGTCAACGCCTTTGCCAGCGGCCTGAAGCACCCGCGCTGGCTGCAGGTGCTGCCCAATGGCGACGTGACCGTGGCCGAGGCGCTCTCCACCGCCGGCCCGCCGCGCTCGCTGTTTGACCTGGCCATGGCCGCCACCATGCGCCGCGCCGCCGCGCTGGGCGAGAGCCCCAACCGCATCACCCTGCTGCGCGACGCCGATGGCGACGGCGTGGCCGAGCAGCGCCACACCCTGCGCGAGGGCCTGAACCAACCCTTCGGCATGGCCTTGCTGGGCAGCACCTTCTACGTGGGCAACACCGACGGCGTGGTCGCGTTCGACTACACCCCCGGCGCCACCACCCTCAGCGGCCCGGGCCGCACGTTGGCCACCTTCCCGGCCGGTGGCCACTGGACGCGCAGCCTGCTGCCCAGCCCCGACGGCCAGCAGCTCTACATCGGCGTGGGCTCGCTCAGCAACATCGCCGAGCAGGGCCTGGCGGCCGAGACCGGCCGCGCCTGCATCTGGCAGCTCGACCTCGCCACCCAGCACTGCCGCATTTTTGCCAGCGGCCTGCGCAACCCCGTGGGCCTGGCCTGGGAGCCCGGCACGGGCGCTCTCTGGACGGTGGTGAACGAGCGCGACGGCCTGGGCGACGAAACCCCGCCCGACTACCTGACCTCGGTGCGCGATGGCGGCTTTTACGGCTGGCCGTTTTGCTACTGGGGCCAGACGGTGGACGACCGCGTGCCACAAGACGCCGCCCTGGTGGCCCGCGCCGTCACGCCCGACTACGCGCTGGGCGGCCACACCGCCTCGCTCGGCCTGTGCTGGATGCCGGCCGGCACGCTGCCCGGGTTTGAGCAAGACGGCATGGTGATCGGCCAGCACGGCTCCTGGAACCGCAGCACGCTCAGCGGCTACAAGCTGGTGTTCGTGCCCTTTGCCAATGGCAAGCCGGCAGGCAAGGTGCGCGACATCTTGTGGGGCTTTTTGGCGCCCGACGAATCGGTGTCCTACGGCCGCCCGGTGGGCGTGGTGATCGGGCCCGATGGCAAATCGCTGCTGATGGCCGATGACGTGGGCGATGTGATCTGGCGCGTGACCGGCGCCTGAACACGCCCCTCAGGGCGGGGCCGGAAAGGTGCGCAGGTAAGCCAGCAGGTCGGCGATCTTGCGCTCGCTGAAGCCCAGGCTGTAGAAGCGCATCTTGGTGCCCGGCACCACGGCACCCGGCTCGTCAATGAAGGCCGCCAAGGTGGCAGGGTTCCACACGATGCGCGCGTTTTTCATGGCCGGCGAGTAGCTGTAGCCGGGCAGTGAACCCGCCTGGCGGCCGAACACGCCGTTGAGCTGCGGGCCGAAGCCCGAGCGCGCTGCCGGGCCCACCGCATGGCACGACATGCAGGCGGCAAATGCGGCCTTGCCGGCCACCGGGTCGCCTGCGGGCACGGCTTGTGGGGCGGCCAGTGGGGCAGCCCCCACTGCAGCGGGGGCCGCCGCCGCCAGGGCCCCGGCCACACTCGCCATCGCCGCCACGCGCCGCGCCACAGCCCGCCCCCGGTTCGTCATGGAGATCGGCACCGGCACGGTGTCGGGCACAGTGTCGGGTGAGTGTCCGGCTGTGTTGTTGGATGAGATGTTGCTTGTCATGCCGCCTCCGTCGAACCCAGCTGCGACCACGCCAGCAAGCGCGCTGGCAGCAGCGCACGCAAACCCGCACCCAACACGGCGCGCACCCGCGGGTGGTGCAAACACACACCGCCCAGCAAGCCCACCAGCGAGCCCAGCACGGTGTCGAGCAACCGGGCCTGCATCAGCGGCCCCACCGGCCGCTGGCCCAGCGTGGCCGCCTCGGCCAACAGCAGCGTCAGCGGGGTGATGAACACCGCGGCCAGGCCGTAGTGGCGCACCACCAGCGTCTCCACCACCACGGTCAGCCCAAAGATCAACGCGCACACGCCCCAAGCATCCAGCGGCAGCTGGAACATCAGCGTCGCCACCACCAGCCCCAGCGCCGTGCCCAGCACCCGATGCACCTGGCGCGTCCACACAGCGCGCAGCGACAGGCCTTGCGTCACCGCCAGCGTGCTCACCGCCACCCAGTAGGTGTTGTCCAAGCCCAGCGCCTGGCCCAGCGCCAAGGCCAGGCCCACGCTGATCCCGATCACCACCGCGTCGAGCACCACCGCGTCAAAGCTGGGCGCACGCAGCGGCGGCACCGGCTGCGGCGGCTGGTGGCGCAGCGTGAGCAGGCTGTAGACCAGCGCCACCCCGCAGGCCGAGACACAACCCAGCACCAGCAGGCCAATCTTCATGGGCACCTGGGCGGCCACGCCGGGTGTGCCGGCGCCAATGGCCGCCACCATCACAAAAAACAGGTTGCCCGGCGGCCCCAGCGCATAGGCGCGGCACACCATGGTCACGCAGATGGCGATGAAGGTCATCACCCCCACCAAGGCCGCCGGCACCAGGTGCGCCAACACGCCCAAGGCATAACAGGCGCACAGGCCAAACGCGCAAGCCATCAGCGTGACCATGCGGTGCGCCAGCGGCGTGGCGGGCAGGTACAAAAACACCAGCCCGCCCATCGACGCGATCAGCCCCCAGGCCAGCTCGCCGGCCAGCGCGCCCGCCAACACCGGCAGCGCTGAGGCCAAGGCCGCGGCAAACGGCAAAGGCCAGCGGCGCGCGCTCGGCTGCACGGTGGTGAGGTGGCGCCACTCGGCGCGCAACAGCTGCAGCGGGCGCTGCCACCGGTGCGGCGGCGTGGGCCCTGGGTTGGGCGACGGGAGCGTCACGGTTCGCCTTGAGCGGCAGGCCCTGCGGCGGTTTCGACGCTTGATCGGGATGTGGCGTCGGCAGCTTGTGCCGCGGCCCCCTGCCATTCCAGCGCACCGTAGCCCAAGTGATGCATCAACTCGCGCACGATCAACAGCCGCGCCGCGGCCTCGGCGCCCGCTGGCAAGCCCTGCATCGCCATCGGCTGGCCGAGCGATGCTGAAGCCAGGCGCTGAAACCAAGTCTCCACCGTGTCGCGGCTCAGTGTGGCGCCATCACCCAGCGCCGCCCAGGGCTGCCAACCGGCGTCGGCACACTGCAGCACCGCATCGGCCTGGGTCGCCCGCGGCCAGCGCGTCACCACGTCCTCCACCACGTCGATCGCCTGTTCGATCTCCAGCGGCGTGGGCAGCTCGCGCCGAAAGCAGCGACGCGCCAGCGCCGCAGCGCCGATGTCGGCCTGCCAAGCCTGCACGGCGCCATCGGGC
>JBEAOO010000286.1:0-3126 GCA_041164825.1 Pseudomonadota bacterium
GTGCAAGCCCAGCCCGCGGTGGCCGTGCTGCTGCAAGACATTGGCCCCGATGGGTTGGTGCTGCAAATCAACTACTGGGTCGATGAGTCGGACCCCGGCAACGGCGTGGTGCGCTCTGAAGCCAACCTCGCAGTGATCGACACCTTGAACGCCTTGGGCGTGGCGATTGCCGTGCCACAACGGCAGCTGCAACGTCAACTGCAACGCCCCCCGCGCTGACCCCACTTTTTCTTTGAATCTCTGCGACGGAGCCTCGCCCCATGGACCACAGTTTTCTCTCCGCCTTCATCCTGCTGATGCTGGTGCTCGACCCGCTGGGCAGCCTGCCGATCTACATCCCCATCTTGGCCAAGGTGCCGCGCGAACGCCGCACGCTGGTGGCGCTGCGCGAGGTGGCGATCGCGTTTTGTGTGCTGCTGGTGTTCATGGTGTTTGGCGACGGGTTTTTGCGCGTGATGCGCTTGTCGGAGCGCTCGCTCGAAGTGGCCGGTGGGGTGATCTTGTTGATGGTCGCGATCCGCATGGTGTTCAGCCACGAGGGCGGTGTGTACGGCACGCCCGAGGGCAAAGAGCCCTTCATTTTTCCGCTGGCCATTCCGCTCTTGGCGGGGCCATCGGCCATGGCCAGCGTGTTGCTGTTGGCCTCGCGCCAACCCGATCGCATTTGGCAATGGGTGGGTGCGTTGAGCGCGGCCATGGTGGTGTCGGGCATCGTGCTGCTGCTGTGCGAACGCATCCGCGGCTGGGTCGGCGACTCGGTGGTCTCGGCCACCGAAAAGCTGATGGGCCTGGTGCTGACCGCGGTGTCGGTGGAGATGATCTTGGCGGGCCTGAAGCGCTATTTCTTTGCCTGAGCCTGGGCTTAAGAATTTGCCGCAAACGCTGCTCGTCGATTGGCCCGAGCGCGGCGTGAGGGCGCCAGCCACCCGCCATCACGACGCGATACGCTGATACACCCTCGCACCCCTGGAGATCACGCCATGTCCACGACGACCCCTCGCATGCCCGTTCACTTCCTGTCCCACGGCGGCGGCCCCTGGCCCTGGATGGCCGAGGACGAGACCGGTGGCGCCTATGCGCAGCTGCGCGTGGCCTTGAAGGCCCTGGTGGCGGAGTTGCCTGCATCGCCGCGGGCAGTCTTGCTGGTCACGGCGCACTGGGAGGCGGTGGACTTCACGCTCTCGTCCGCTACCGCGCCCGGCATGATCTACGACTACGGCGGCTTCCCGCCCCACACCTACCAAATCCAATACCCCGCGCCAGGCGCGCCCGATCTGGCCGAGCAGGTGCAAGTCCTCCTGCGCGCAGGCGGCGTGCAGGCTCGGCTGGATGCCACGCGCGGCTACGACCACGGCACCTTTGTCGTGATGGCCGAGATGTTCCCCAACGCCGATGTGCCGCTGCTGCAGGTGTCACTCAAAAGCGGGCTCGACCCGGCCGCCCACTTGGAGTTTGGCCGCCTGCTGGCGCCGCTGCGCGAGCAGGGCGTGCTCATCATCGGCAGCGGCCTCAGCTATCACAACCTGCGCCTCTTCAACGCCCGCGCCGCCGAGCCCTCACGCGCGTTTGACGACTGGCTGCAAGAGACCGTCGTGCGCAGCAGCCCCGCCGAGCGCGAAAAGCGCCTCTTGGCCTGGGCCCAGGCGCCCTCGGCCCGCGTCGCCCACCCGCGCGAAGAGCACCTGCTGCCGCTGATGGTGGCCGTCGGAGCGGCCGACGGTGAACTCGGCCAGTGCCCGTACCACGAGGCCGATTTCTTCGGCGCGATCTCGGTGTCGAATTTCAGTTTTGGGACAGGGGCAGTTGAATGAGCGGGGCCGCCTGAATCCGTGGCCTCGTCCCTGATCACTTCAAAATCCAGCGGTCATAGAATCTGTGCATCAACCCTCTGGGAACGCTCATGTCCGCATTGCTTGACGACCTGTCGCAAAAAGCCAAGGGTCTGGCCCCGGAAGAGCGCGCGCAACTGACTCAGCAGTTGCTGGCCTCTGTGGAGGCCGATACTGACCCAGAGGCCGAAGTCGCCTGGGCGCACGAAATTGCCTCTCGCGTGGTCAAGTACGAGCGAGGCGACGCGACGCTGATTCCCGCAGCGGACGTCTTCGAAGCGGCCCGGCGTTTGACTCGGTGAAGTCGGTGCGATTTCTCGAGGATGCGCTGTGCGGCAGTTTTGGGCGTTACTGCGTTTTCTTCGCACTCAAGGCATCGTACAGGCCGTCAATGTAGGCTTGCGCATTGGGTAGATCATTGACTGCGAAGTCGTGTAGCTGGCTGGCTGAGAAGCAACCCTTATGTGCCGTGCAAAAATAGCCGAGTTTGTTGTTTTTATTTTGATGCTTTACCCCATTGTTGATTTCCCTGGCTATTTCCATCTTGTCCCAGTGTGGAATTTCTTCAAGGGAAATATTCAGGGATTCTAGATATTTACTGACATTTTTAATGTAGCTTGGATCACTGAATTCTTCCTTTGTTTTGATATGCTGAATTATTGCGCCTCTGCATCTCTCGATTTCGGAGTAGGCATGGACGATGGATAGCTTTAGTATGACGAAACGATACTTGGAATTTTGGGCAAGACTATCAAATAGTGCGATGTGGTTTTCAGACTGGATCGCGCTTCTCTGCTCCTCCTCGGCACTGTCATTCAAGACGGATAACACTTTTTGCATCGAGGTCAGATCGATCCGGGTGTGCATCCATTTCCAACTGATTTCAGCGATTTCTGGCGAATCGATATTAAGAGCCATGAAAACCTCCCGAGTCGTGGTTTTGATATGGAGTGACGATTTTTGGGTTCACGTGGTGAGCGTCTCTGAAAGAATGCCCCTTCAGTGAGGGGCATTCTTTCTCAAACAGCTTGTCCGATGGTCACTTACCGCCCGCGCAGATGCGCCGGCGCTTCCAGGCGTTGTGCGAGCATGGTCAGGATCAAGGTGAGCACCAGGTACATCGCCGAGATGGCGAGGTAGGGCTCCCAGTAGCGCGAGTAGGCACCGGCCACCGTGCGGGCGGCCAGGGCCAGTTCGGCCAGGCCGATGGCCGAGACCAGGGACGAGTCCTTGATCAGCGTGACGCCTTCGTTCACCAGGGCCGGCACCATGCGGCGGAAGGCCTGGGGCAGGATCA
>JBEAOO010000287.1:0-4022 GCA_041164825.1 Pseudomonadota bacterium
CCCCGGTGCGGATGTCCAGATCGAGGTTTTTGAGGTTGTGTTGACGCGCGCCGCGAATGCGGATGACACCGGAGGTCATGGGGAGCAGTCTTTCAGGGGTGGGGCAAACATTCTAGGCACGGGGCCATGACATTTGCCGTGCCCTGGCACAAGGCCATGCGGGCCGGTGGGCGGGCTGCTGCGGCCCCACGCTTTGCCCCGCGTTTGACGCCGAATGCCCGATTCGCTTGTGCGGCTTCATGCTCGAAGAACGCCAAGGTTCAGCGAGAGCCACGGAGCGGACTCGGCCAGGAGGCGGACCTCATTCGGAGGCTGGCGCTCGGAGCGCTGAGCCGCATTCGCTTTGCTCCGTGTCCTCCGCCGGCCTGCGGCCGGCTCCCCCTTGACCTGCGCAAAGCGAATGCGGCACAGCGCTACACCGAACCGATGGTGGCATGCCACGTGTTCGCATGCCTCGGTGTGTGCAGGGGCGGTGATGGGCCGGGCCGATGTGCGGAGGTCAAGGGGGAATGGGCCGCCCGAAGGGCGGCCCAGGAGGACACGCAGCACATCGGCCCGGCCCATCACCGCCCGAGCGCCAACCGTCGAACGAGAAACGACCTCAGCCCTCAGCTTGCAACAACGCCACCACCCGATGCGCCACGCGTGCATCGACGCCATGGCCCAGGCCGGGGAACAGATCGAGCGTCGCGGGCGCACTCAGTGCCTGCAACTGCGCCGCGGCGTCGCGGCTGCACTGGGCGGGAATCACCGTGTCTTGGTCGCCATGCAGCAGGTGCACCGCGCCACCGTTCAGCGGCGCCTGGTGTGGTGGCTGGGCGAAGCGGCCGGCGATGGCGATCACGCGCTGCGCCAGCGCGGTGGGCGCTTGGGTGGACGCGAGCGACATGATCGAGCCTTGCGAGAAGCCCAGCAGCACGGTGCGATCGGCACCCACGCCCGCCTCGGCCTGCTGCTGCGCTACCAAGGCCGCAAACGCAGGCAAGGCCTGGTCCACACGCGCTGCGCGGTTGGCCTCGGTCACGCCCATCACTGAAAACCACTGCCGCCCCTGGCCGAAGTCGCTGGCATCGGGCGCGTTGAGGCTCACCACCTGCCAGTTGGGCAGGGCCTGGGCCACAAATCGGCCCAGGGGCACGAGGTCGTCGGCCGAGGCGCCAACGCCATGGGCCATCAGCAGCAGGCCGGTGGGCGCGGTGGTGGGGGTGTGGATGACGATGGCGTCGCTGGACATGGCGGAGGCTCCGAAGGCAAAAAACAAGGGCGGGCGCCGCACACGGTGTGAGGCGCCCGGGTGGGGCCACGCCGGCCCCGATGGGAATGAGCTTAAGCGCTGCAGCGGCAGCTGTTGCTGGAGCTGCTGCCGTTGCTGCTATTGCTTCAGCACCGGCTCACTGGCCGAGGCCGAGTTGCTTCATGAAGGTGGCGTTGTCCCAGAACAGGAACTCCTCCGACATGCTGCCGCCCTGCCAATGGCCCACCGTGGCCATGGTCAGCTTGAAGGCCTTGCCCGTGGGCGCGAGGGTCTTGCCGTCGCCGATGGGCATGGGCTTCGTGAAGGTGCCTTCCATCACGCCGATCACCGCCGTCCACTCGCCCTGGCCAAACTTGACCGGGTGGGTCTCGATGCGGGTGTCGGGCGCGTAGACGAACATGGCCTTCAGGTCGGCGATGTGCGCATCGATGCCGGTGGTGGTGCGCCCATCGGGCCAGTGCACGACGATGTTTTGGCCGTGGCTCTCGTGCAGGCGGTCCCACTTTTGGTGGGTGAAGACGTCGAAGTCCAGGGTGTCGAAGGTGGCGATGTGTTGAGCCACTTGTTTGTCGGCCGCCTGGTGCTGGGCCAGTTCGGCCAGCAGGGCCGGCACGAGTTGCTGTTGCTGCTGTTGTTGCGGCTTGTGCGCAGCCGCAGGCTTGTGGGCGGCAGTTTGCGCCTGGGCTGCGCCGCTGGCGAGCAGGCCAGCGGTGGCCAGGGCGAGAGCCATGCGGGTGGTGGCGGCGGTTGAGAAGGTGGACATGGCGTGTGGCTTTCGAATGAGAAGAGCAGCTGCGAGTGCGAGCGAGCGCGCTCGCTCAGGCCTTGTGAATCCAGGTCGGGGCGATGGCGGTGCCGAGGCCGGCGCCGTAGCCGAAGTAAATGTTCAAGCCGGCCAGCGGCTCCAGGTAGCGGGCGTTCTTCAGACCGCCGGCGTCCACGGTCTCGAAGCCCAGGCTCTGTGCCAGCGTTTGCACCGTGGCTTTGGCGGCGGCGGCGTCACCGGCAAAAAACACGCTCGCGGTGCGGCCGGCGCCAAAGTCGGCACCCGCGGCCAGCACCTGGGCAAACAAGGTGTTGAAGGCCTTGACCACGTGCACGCCGGGCAGCGCGGCGGCGATCTGCTCGGCGGCCGAGGTGCTGTGGCCGAGGGTGAGGCCCATGTAGTCGGCGGTCAGTGGGTTGGTGATGTCGACCACCACCTGGCCGGCTTGCAGACCCACGCTCTGCAGTGCGGCCACGGCATCGCCAAAGGCGGTGGCCACGATCACCACGTCCACGCCATCGGCGGCACCAGGGGCGGCGACGGCCGTGACGCCTGCGTGCTGGGCAGCCAGGGCCTGGGCCTTGTCGGCCTGGCGGGCGGTGACGCGCACGGTGTGGCCGGCGGCGTGCAGTTGTTGAACGAAGGCCGAGCCCATGTTGCCGGCGCCGATGACGAGTGCTTTCATGATGTGTGTCCTTGGAGAGAAATGAGCGGTTCAGAAGGGGTTGCCTTGCCTGGCGAGGTGTGTGTCGCTGGGCATGGGATGAACTGTATGAATTCCAGCTTCAGAGATAAACTCGCCACCGCGAGATCAACTGTTCCGACATCCGAAACAAACAAGCATGGACCGACTGCTGGCGTGGCAGACCTTTGTGGGCGTGGTGGAGGCGGGCAGCTTTGTGGGCGCGGCTGATGCGCTGGGCTTCTCGAAGCCGGCGGTGTCGCGCCACGTGGGCGAGCTGGAGGCCAGCCTGGGCGTGCGGCTCTTGCAGCGCACCACGCGCAAGCTCTCGCTCACCGAAGAGGGCGAGGTGTTTTACGCCCGCTGCAAGGCCCTGCTGGCCGAGATTGACGAGGCCGAAGCCGAGGTGAGCGCGCGCCGCGGCACGGCCACTGGCCAGCTCAAGCTCAGCGTGCCCGTGACCTTTGGCGAGCTGCACCTGGCGCCACTGTGGGCGCGCTTCATGGCGCAGCACCCGCAGGTGTCGCTGGACGTGACGCTGTCCGACCGCAGCGTCGATTTGGTGGAAGAAGGCTTTGACGCCGCCGTGCGCATCGCCCGCCTGCCCAGCTCCTCCCTCATCAGCCGCCAGCTCACCACCTCGCGCATGCTGCTGTGCGCCTCACCCGGCTACCTGCAGCAGCACGGCATGCCGCAGCACCCCAGCGAGCTGGCGCAACACGCCGTGCTGGCCTACAGCCTGCTCACCACCGGCGACACCTGGTCGTTCGACGGGCCCGCAGGCGGCCAAGCGGTGTCGGTGAAGGTGTCGCCGCGTTTTCGCAGCAACAGCGGCGACACCTGCCGCACCGGCGCGCTGCAGCACCAGGGCATCATCTTGCAGCCCGAGTTTTTGGTGGGCCGCGATCTGCGCAGCGGCGCATTGGTGGAGGTGCTGCCCGCGTGGCGTGCGTGGTCCTTTGGCGTCTACGTGGTGTACCCCTCGCGCAAGCACGTGCCGCCCAAGGTGCGGCGCTTGGTGGAGTTTTTGGTGGCCGCGTTTGCGCCACCGGCGGCCGACGAGACAGCACAGAGAATGGCCCCATGAGCACGCCCCCGAACGACGAACGCACGCTGCCCGTGCTCGACAGCACCGCGCTGTTGACCCTGGCCCACGCCGCCCACACCGACGCCGCTTGCCCCCGCTGCGCCACGCTGCAGCGCCGCGGCTGGGAGTCACTCAGCAGCACGTTTGACCGCGCCGCCTTGCGCCGCGTGGCCACGCTGGTGCAGCCCGCGGATGCCCACAGCGACGGCGAGGAGCCCACGCTCAGCGAATA
>JBEAOO010000288.1:0-59025 GCA_041164825.1 Pseudomonadota bacterium
CATGTGGCTGGCAAGGTTCGCATGATGGCCGACGGCAGTGCGGCCTTCACGCAGTCGACCGGCCTGGTGCTCGACCTCACCGCCAAGGGCATGGGTGTGCGCTCGCAGCGCTACTCGATGCTGGTGGTCGATGGCGTCGTGACGACGCTGAATATCGAGGCGGGTGGCAAGTTTGAGGTGAGCGACGCCGCAACCTTGCTCGCGCAGGCGCAGGCCGCTGCGTGATGGTACGGACGCTGGCGCGGCTCTGGCTTGCCGCGCCGCTTGCTCGAAGGATTTGATGGCAGCGGCGTCGCTGCCGCGCCTTCTTTCAACAATCTGTGGTGGCAACGCTTGACACGCGGGCCGCAACAGATGCACAATCTAAAGCTTCGCCGGAATTTGACTCTGTTGGCACTGGATGCTGCAGGGTGATTTCGGTTCCGCCCAAACGGCAAGCTGCATCACGCGGTGAGCTGACGGGCCCAAGACTGCTTGCTTGGGGTGCCTTCGGTGCTTCTTGTGGGACAAGTTGGGGACAGACATGATTCAAATGCAATCGCGACTCGACGTCGCGGACAACACTGGCGCTAAGTCCGTCATGTGCATCAAGGTGCTGGGCGGCTCCAAGCGTCGCTATGCCGGCATCGGTGATGTGATCAAGGTCAGCATCAAAGAGGCTGCGCCGCGTGGTCGCGTCAAAAAGGGCGAGGTCTACAGCGCCGTGGTGGTTCGCACCGCCAAGGGCGTGCGTCGTCAAGATGGCTCGCTGGTGAAGTTCGACGGCAATGCCGCCGTGCTGCTGAACGCCAAGCTTGAGCCCATCGGCACCCGCATCTTTGGCCCGGTCACTCGTGAATTGCGCACCGAGCGCTTCATGAAGATCGTGTCGCTGGCGCCTGAAGTTCTTTAATCGACGCGCTGTAAGGACAGGCCATGAACAAGATTCGCAAGGGCGACCAGGTCATCGTGTTGACCGGCCGCGACAAGGGCAAGCGTGGCGCGGTGGCGCAACGCGTGGACGATTCTCATCTGCTGGTTGACGGCGTGAACGTGGTTAAAAAGCACGTCAAGCCGAACCCGATGAAGGGCACCACTGGCGGTGTGGTTGACAAGACCCTGCCGATCCACCAATCCAACATCGCTATCTTCAATGCCGTTTCCGGCAAGGCTGATCGCGTGGGCATCAAGTTGCTCGCTGACGGCAAAAAAGTCCGCGTGTACAAGTCCACCGGCGAAGAAATCAAGGCGTAAGAGGCAACCATGGCTCGTTTGCAAGCGATTTACCGCGACAAAGTTGCGCCGGACCTGGTGGCCAAGTTTGGCTACAAGTCGTCCATGGAAGTGCCCCGCATCACCAAGATCACCCTGAACATGGGTGTCAGTGAAGCCGTCTCCGACAAGAAGGTCATGGAACACGCCGTGAGCGACCTGACCAAGATCGCAGGCCAAAAGCCCGTGGTCACCAAGTCGAAGAAGGCCATTGCCGGTTTCAAGATCCGTGACGGTGTGCCGATTGGCTGCATGGTCACGCTGCGTGGCGTTCAGATGTATGAATTCCTGGACCGTTTTGTCACCGTCGCGCTGCCGCGCGTTCGTGACTTCCGCGGCATCTCGGGTCGTTCGTTCGATGGCCGTGGCAACTACAACATCGGTGTCAAAGAGCAGATCATCTTCCCTGAGATCGAGTACGACAAGGTTGATGCGCTGCGTGGTCTGAACATCAGCATCACGACCACCGCGAAGACGGACGACGAGGCCAAGGCCTTGCTCGCTGCCTTCAAATTCCCGTTCAAGAACTGAGGCGCGGCCCATGGCTAAAACTTCCCTCATTCAACGCGAACTCAAGCGCACCCAGTTGGTTGCCAAGTACGCCAAGAAGTACAACGAGCTCAAGGGCATTGCCAACGACGCCAAGAAGTCCGACGAAGAGCGCTACGCCGCTCGCCTCGAACTGCAAAAGCTGCCGCGCAACGCTTACCCGACCCGCCAGCGTAACCGCTGCGAGCTGACTGGTCGCCCCCGTGGCACCTTCCGTCAGTTCGGTCTGGGCCGCAACAAGATCCGCGAACTGGCCTTCAAGGGCGACATCCCCGGTGTCGTCAAGGCCAGCTGGTAATCGGCACGATCAGGAGATATTCCAATGAGCATGAGTGATCCTATCGCCGATATGCTGACCCGCATTCGCAACGCCCAGATGGTGCAAAAGCCCACTGTGTCGATGCCTGCGTCGAAGCTCAAAGTCGCGATCGCACAAGTCCTGAAGGACGAAGGTTATGTTGACGGTTTCGCCATCCGTGGTGAAGCCGGCAAGCCGCAACTCGAAGTCGCGCTGAAGTACTACGCCGGCAAGGCCGTCATCGCGCACATTGAGCGCGTCAGCCGTCCGGGTCTGCGCATTTACAAGGGCCGTCACGACATCCCTCAGGTCATGAATGGCCTGGGTGTCGCGATCGTGACCACGCCCAAGGGCGTGATGACCGACCGCAAAGCTCGCCAAGCCGGTATCGGCGGCGAAGTTCTTTGCTACGTCGCCTAAGGGAAGGAGCAGCGTTATGTCCCGCGTAGGAAAAATGCCGATCGCCGTCCCGCAAGGTGTGGATGTGTCGATCAATGCCGAGCAGATCAGCGTCAAGGGCGCTCTGGGCACGCTGGTGCGTCCCGTGAGCCCGCTGGTCACGGTGACGAGCGAAGCCGGTTCGCTCAAGTTTGTGCCGACCAACGACAGCGTTGAAGCTGACGCCATGTCCGGTACCTACCGTGCGCTGGTGGCCAACATGGTCAACGGCGTGAGCAAGGGCTTCGAAAAGAAGTTGAACCTGGTGGGCGTGGGCTTCCGTGCCGCCGCCGCCGGCAGCAAGCTCAACCTGCAAATCGGGTTCTCGCACCCGGTGTCGAAAGACATGCCGCAAGGCGTGCAGGTGGCTTGCCCGACCCAAACCGAAATCGTGATCAAGGGCTCTGACCGTCAGGTCGTGGGCCAGATCGCCGCCGAGGTCCGTGCGATCCGTCCTCCTGAGCCTTACAAGGGCAAGGGCATCCGTTATTCGGATGAAAAGGTCACGATCAAAGAGACCAAGAAGAAGTAAGGAGCGACGACCATGTCACTGAACAAAAAAGATCAGCGCATCCGCCGCTCCCGCCAGACCCGTGCCCGCATTGCGGTGCAACGTGTCGCGCGTCTGACGGTGTTCCGTTCGAACCTGCACATCTACGCCAGCGTCATCTCCGACGACGGCGCCCGTGTGTTGGCCACCGCCTCGACCGCAGAAGCCGATGTCCGCAAGGAACTCGGCGCTGTGGGCAAGGGTGGCAACGTGAACGCCGCCCAACTCATTGGCAAGCGCATCGCTGAGAAGGCCAAGGCCGCCGGCGTTGAAAAAGTGGCCTTCGATCGCGCTGGTTTCGCGTACCACGGCCGCATCAAGGCCCTGGCCGACGCAGCCCGCGAAGCCGGCCTGCAGTTCTAAGCCTCAGAGCGACGAAGGAATTCGAAAATGGCAAAGTTTCAACCTCGCGCGCCTTCCGAAGGCAATGACGACGGTCTGAAGGAAAAGATGATCTCGGTCAACCGCGTCACCAAGGTGGTGAAGGGCGGCCGAATCCTCGGTTTCGCAGCACTGACCGTGGTCGGCGACGGCGATGGCCGCATCGGCATGGGCAAGGGCAAGTCGAAAGAAGTGCCCGTGGCCATTCAAAAGGCCATGGAATCGGCCCGCCGCAACATGATCAAGGTCAGCCTGAAGAGTGGCACCATCCAGCACAAGGTGGTGGGTGAGCACGGCGCTTCGCGTGTTCTGATGGCGCCGGCTGCGGCCGGTACCGGCATCATCGCCGGCGGCCCGATGCGCGCTGTGTTCGAGGTGCTGGGCGTGACCGACATCGTGGCCAAGAGCCTCGGTTCGACCAACCCCTACAACCTGGTTCGCGCCACGCTGGACGCCCTCAAGCACACCAGCGCTCCGTCGGAAATCGCTGCCAAGCGCGGCCTGACCGTCGAGCAGCTGTTCAACTGAACGGCCGCGGAGTACACACATGACTGACAAGAAAACCGTCAAGATCAAGCTTGTTCGCAGCATCAACGGCACGCGTGAGTCCCACCGTGCCACGGTGCGCGGCCTGGGTCTGCGCAAGTTGAACAGCGAATCGGTGTTGGAAGACACCCCCTCCGTGCGCGGCATGATCACCAAGGTCCAGTACCTGGTGAAGGTGCTCTGAGCACGTCAGGCAGAGGAAACATCATGGAACTCAATACCATCAAGCCGGCTGGCGGCGCGAAGCACTACAAGCGTCGCGTGGGCCGTGGCATTGGCTCTGGCCTGGGCAAGACCGCAGGTCGTGGCCACAAGGGTCAGAAGTCGCGCACCGGTGGCTACCACAAGGTGGGCTTCGAAGGCGGTCAAATGCCTTTGCAGCGTCGCCTGCCCAAGCGTGGTTTCAAGTCGGCTTCGTTGAAGTACAACGCTGAAATCACTCTGGCTGACCTCGAGCTGTTTGGCGTCGAAGAAATCGACGTCCTGGCGCTCAAGCAAGCTGGTCTCGTGGCCCAGATCGCCAAGGTGATCAAGGTCATCAAGACCGGCGAGCTGACCAAGAAGGTTGTGCTCAAAGGCATTGGTGCCACCGCAGGTGCCAAGGCTGCCATCGAAGCCGCTGGCGGCTCGCTGGCCTGATCACTGACACTCGGCGAAAGCACGTTCAGTGGCAACCAACGCGAATCAACTGGCCAAGAGCGGCAAGTTCGGTGACCTGCGTCGCCGGCTGACGTTCTTGCTGTTGGCGCTGGTGGTGTATCGCATCGGTGCGCACATCCCTGTGCCCGGTATCGATCCCAACCAGCTGCAACAGCTCTTCAAGGGTCAGCAGGGCGGTATCCTGAGTCTGTTCAACATGTTCTCGGGCGGGGCGCTCTCGCGCTTCACCGTGTTCGCGTTGGGCATCATGCCGTACATCTCTGCGTCGATCATCATGCAACTGATGACCTACGTGGTGCCCTCGTTGGAGTCGCTCAAGAAAGAGGGCGAGGCCGGACGGCGCAAGGTAACCCAGTACACGCGTTATGGCGCTCTGGGCCTCGCGCTGTTCCAGTCTGCTGGCATTGCGCTGGCACTTGAAGGCTCCCAAGGCTTGGTCATCAACCCCGGTTTCGGCTTCCGCCTGACTGCGGTGGTCAGCTTGGTGGCCGGCACGATGTTCCTGATGTGGCTGGGTGAGCAGATCACCGAGCGCGGGCTGGGCAACGGCATCTCGATCTTGATTTTCTCTGGCATTGCAGCGGGTTTGCCCAATGCGGTCGGTGGACTTCTCGAACTCGTGCGTACCGGTGCGATGAGCATTTTGGTGTCGCTCTTCATCTTGGTGTTGGTGTTCGGGGTGACGTTTGCGGTCGTGTTCGTGGAGCGCGGCCAGCGCAAGATCCTCGTCAACTATGCGAAGCGGCAAGTGGGCAACAAGGTGTACGGCGGACAATCGTCGCACCTGCCCCTGAAGCTGAACATGGCTGGTGTGATCCCCCCGATCTTCGCCTCGTCGATCATCTTGCTGCCGGCCACGGTGGTGGGTTGGTTTGCAACCGGTGACGGCATGCGTTGGTTGAAGGACATTGCCGGTCTGCTGTCCCCTGGCCAGCCGATCTACGTGATGCTCTATGCGGCTGCGGTGATCTTCTTCTGCTTCTTCTACACGGCGTTGGTGTTCAACAGCCGCGAGACGGCAGACAACCTGAAGAAGAGCGGTGCGTTCATTCCCGGGATTCGTCCTGGTGAGCAGACGGCCCGCCACATCGACCGCATTCTGTCGAGGCTGACCCTGGCTGGCGCGATCTACATCACCTTGGTGTGCTTGCTGCCCGAGTTTCTGGTTCTGAAATACAACGTGCCGTTCTACTTCGGTGGCACCTCGTTGTTGATCATCGTGGTGGTCACCATGGACTTCTGGGCGCAAGTTCAGAGCTACGTGATGAGCCAACAGTACGAGTCGCTGCTGAAGAAGGCTAACTTCAAAGCAGGCTGACCGGCTGATATCTGAGTCCGGCCTGGGCGGTTGCCCGGGCCAAGTGGAACCCCGAAGCGTCAACGCGTACGTGGACTGGTTGTTGAGCGTGAATTGACCCCGAGGGGTTCAGGAGAAAAGAATGAAAGTTGCAGCATCGGTAAAGAAGATGTGCCGGAATTGCAAGATCATCCGTCGCAAGGGCGTCGTGCGTGTGATCTGCACCGATCCGCGTCACAAACAACGTCAGGGCTAAGCCCTAGAACGACGACAAGCGAATTAGAGGACGCACATGGCACGCATTGCTGGTATCAACATTCCGCCCCATAAGCACACCGAGATCGGTCTGACCGCCATCTACGGGATTGGCCGCACCACCGCGCAGAAAATCTGCACGACTGCTGGCGTTCCGTTCGATCGCAAGGTCAAAGACCTGACCGATGGCGATCTGGAAAAGATCCGTGACGAAATCGGCCGCATGACGATCGAAGGCGATCTGCGCCGTGAGATGTCGATCAACATCAAGCGCCTGATGGACTTGGGTTGCTATCGCGGTTTCCGTCACCGCCGTGGCCTGCCGGTTCGCGGCCAACGCACCAAGACGAATGCCCGCACCCGCAAGGGTCCGCGCAAGTCCGGCGCGCTGGTCAAGAAGTGATCCGCGGCTGCAACGATTGAGAGAAGGTCAATATGGCTAAAGCACCGAATACTGCCGCGCAACGTGTGCGCAAGAAGGCACGCAAGAACGTTGCGGACGGCATTGCGCACGTCCACGCTTCGTTCAACAACACGATCATCACGATCACTGACCGCCAAGGCGGCGCCCTGTCTTGGGCGTCCAGTGGTGGCCAGGGCTTCAAGGGCTCGCGCAAGTCGACCCCTTTCGCTGCGCAGGTCGCCGCTGAAGTCGCCGGTCGTGCTGCTCAGGAACAAGGCATCAAGAACCTGGACGTGCGGATCAAGGGCCCAGGCCCTGGCCGTGAGTCTTCGGTGCGTGCCCTGGCTTCGCTGGGCATCCGCATTAATCTGATCTCCGACGTGACGCCGGTGCCGCACAACGGCTGCCGTCCGCAGAAGCGTCGTCGCATCTGATTTTGGTTTGACCGTTCGCCGGCGGGCACGCAAGTGCCGCGCCGGCGTCTTCCGTTGAGGCCGCCGGCCTCAGCAGCGCACCGTCTGAGCGACCATAACAACACCCGCCAGACTCGCGTGAAGCCGCCGCGCTTTGCGTCAGATTGAACAAGGACATCAAGTGGCACGTTACCTCGGACCCAAGGCCAAACTGGCCCGCCGCGAAGGCACCGATCTTTTCCTGAAGAGCGCCCGTCGCGCCATTGGCGACAAGTGCAAGTTCGAAGCCAAGCCGGGTCAGCACGGCCGCACCTCGGGTGCCCGCACGTCTGACTTCGGCCTGCAACTGCGCGAAAAGCAGAAGGTCAAGCGCATGTACGGCGTGCTGGAGCGTCAGTTCCGCCGTTACTTCGCTGAAGCCGAGCGCCGCAAGGGCAACACCGGCGCCACGCTGCTGTCGCTGCTGGAATCGCGCCTGGACAATGTGGTCTACCGCATGGGCTTTGGCTCGACCCGCGCTGAAGCGCGCCAGTTGGTGTCCCACAAGGGCATCGTGGTGAACGGTCAAGTCGTGAACATCGCGTCGTACCTCGTCAAGGCCGGTGACATCGTGAGCGTGCGTGAGAAGGCCAAAAAGCAATTGCGCATTGTTGACGCACTGAAGCTGGCTGAATCGATTGGCCTGCCGGCCTGGGTGACGGTCGATGCCTCCAAGATGGAAGGCATCTTCAAGAAGACCCCGGACCGCGACGAATTCGGCTCGGACATCAAAGAAGCGCTCATCGTCGAACTCTATTCGCGTTGATGCGTGGCGAGTCGCCACCTGCCAGGTCTTGGCGGGGTGGCGACTTTTGCCGTTTCTGGTGGGGCGGATCTTTTCGCCTTCCCTGCGGTCCATCAGCCTTATCGGTGTAACGAACCGAGGGTATTGACAGCAAGACTGACAGAAAGACTTCATGCAAACGAATTTGCTCAAACCCAAAGCCATCAACGTCGAGCCGCTCGGTCACAACCGTGCCAAGGTCACGCTGGAGCCCTTCGAGCGTGGTTACGGTCACACCCTGGGCAACGCCCTGCGCCGTGTGCTGCTGTCGTCGATGGTGGGTTATGCGCCCACCGAAGTGACCATCGCTGGCGTGCTGCACGAGTACTCGGCGATCGACGGTGTTCAAGAGGACGTGGTTCACATCATGCTGAACCTCAAGGGCGTGGTGTTCCGCCTGCACAACCGCGACGAAGTGACCCTCGTGCTCCGCAAGGATGGCGAAGGCCCGGTGACGGCCAGCGACATCCAGACCCCTCACGATGTCGAAATCATCAACCCGGACCACGTCATTGCCCACCTGTCGCAAGGCGGCAAGCTGGACATGCAGATCAAGGTCGAAAAGGGCCGTGGTTATGTGCCCGGCACGATGCGTCGTTTCGGCGATGAGCCGTCGCGCTCTATCGGCCGCATCGTGCTGGACGCATCGTTCTCGCCGGTGGCTCGCGTGAGCTACACCGTCGAGTCTGCTCGCGTTGAGCAGCGCACCGACCTCGACAAGCTGGTGATGGAGATCGTGACCAACGGCGCCATCACGCCGGAAGAAGCGATTCGTGCTTCGGCCAAGATCCTCGTTGAACAACTGGCTGTGTTCGCACAACTGGAAGGCAGCGATCTCAGCATCCTGACCGACCGTGAACCCGCACGCAACACGCAGTTCGACCCGATCTTGCTGCGTCCGGTTGATGAGCTCGAATTGACGGTGCGTTCGGCCAACTGCCTGAAGGCCGAAAACATCTACTACATCGGCGACCTGATCCAGCGCACCGAGACCGAGTTGCTGAAGACCCCGAATCTGGGTCGCAAGTCGCTCAATGAAATCAAGGAAGTGCTGGCGTCGCGTGGCTTGACCCTGGGTGCCCGCCTCGAAAGCTGGCCGCCGCAAGGTCTTGACAAGCGCTGAATCTCAGCCGTTGAAGAAGATTTGCGGGCTGTCGGTTACACTGCCGGCCCGCCATGAACAGGTTTGCGAGCAGTCGCAGACCGGTGCACCCGGCAGTACCTGATACGGCTGCTGGTTTTATAAACAGTGAATGAAGGAACAGCACCATGCGTCACCGTAACGGTCTCCGCAAACTCAACCGCACCAGCGAACACCGCGCCGCCATGCTGCGCAACATGTGCGTCTCGCTGCTGCAGCACGAAGCCATCAAGACCACGGTCCCGAAGGCCAAGGAACTGCGCCGCGTCGTGGAGCCCCTGATCACCCTGGCCAAGGAACCGACGCTGGCCAACCGCCGCTTGGCTTTCGACCGCCTGCGTGACCGCGACATCGTCACCAAGCTGTTCAACGAACTGGGCCCGCGTTTCAAGGCTCGTCCGGGCGGCTACACCCGCATCCTGAAGATGGGCTTCCGCGTTGGCGACAATGCGCCGATGGCCTATGTGGAGCTGGTTGACCGCGCTGAAGCCGTGGACGCCCCGGCCGAACAAGCCGCATAAATCTCAGCGAGCGTTTCGGGGCGACCAGCCTCAGGCGCACACTGAACAAAGGCCAGCATTTGCTGGCCTTTTTTGTTTTCTGGGCCTGCTGACATCACGCTGCGCGCCGCGTGACTGAACTTCAGGGGCACTTGTGGACTCCCCCTCGCATGAGTACTTCGGCCTTGCCTCGCATGACTTCTTCTCCCCGTTTGAAGCCAGCCTTCAGTCGGTGGCTGATCTGGGTGCTGACGGGCTTGCTGGCCTGCGGGCTGGGCCCTGCGCGTGCGGCTGATTTTCTGGCCCCGGAGCAGGCGTTTCGGGTCAGTGGACGTGTGCTCGACCCGCACACGGTCGAGGTCTTGGTGGAAGCCGCGCCCGGTTACTACGTCTACCGCGACAAGCTCACCGTGCGGAGTTCAGATGCCGACCTGGGGCCGGTACAGCTCCCGCGTGGGCACGTGAAGTATGACGAGACCTTCCAGAGGGAGGTGGAGACACTGCGCGACCAAGTGCGCGTGCAGATTCCATTGCTGACGGGCGTGGCGCGCAGCACCTTGGCCTTCGGCTACCAGGGCTGTGCGGACGAAGGTTTGTGCTATCCGCCGATGCAGGCGCGGGTCGATGCAGGCCTGCCCGGGTTCGGTGGCGACGGGCAGGTGCGCGTCAGTGATGATTCGGCCAGCGCGTTGCTCGCGCCGCAAGGGGGGGCGCCCAGCGCCCAGAAGGTGGCCTCAGCACCTGCGGCGCAGTCTGCAGGGCAAGCTGTTGCGATGGCGCCGGGCTCGGAGGTCGGGCGCTTGGGCGAGGTGCTGCAATCGGGGCGCGGTTGGCGGGTGGCAGCGGTGTTCCTGCTGGCGGGTCTGTTGCTCTCGCTCACGCCCTGCGTGTTGCCCATGATGCCCATTTTGTCGTCCGTGATCGTCGGTCATGGGCGCAGCGTCACGCGCGGTCGCGGTTTGGCACTGGCTGCGGCCTACTCGCTCGGCATGGCTTTGGTTTACACCGCGGTGGGTGTCGCCGCCGGTTTGGCAGGAGAGGGCTTGGCCGCCACGCTGCAAACGCCAGCCGTGCTGTGGGCCTTTGCGCTCGGTTTGGTGGCGTTGGCGCTCTCGATGTTTGGCCTGTATGAGTTGCAGCTGCCTGGATTCATCACCCAGCGCCTCACCCGCACCTCGCAAGGCTTGCCTGCCGGGGATCTCTTGGGCGTGGGTGTGATGGGCGGGGTGTCGGCCTTGCTGGTGAGCCCTTGCGTGGCGGCACCTTTGGCGGGTGCGCTGGTCTACATCAGCCAGACGCGAGATGCGGCCTTGGGTGGTTTGGCCTTGTTTTCGCTCGCGGCGGGCATGAGTGTGCCGCTGTTGTTGATCGGCGCCTCGGCCGGTGCCCTGCTGCCACGGGCCGGCGCATGGATGGATGATGTGAAGCGCTTCTTCGGCGTGTTGCTCGTCGGAGTGGCGCTGTGGACCGTGCAATCGTTGCTGCCCGCGGGTGCGGTGCTCGCCGCCTGGGGCAGCTGGTTGCTTTTCTTGGCCGTGTTCTTGGGTGCGCCGCGTCCCGCAGTTCATGCGCGTCACGCTGCTTGGCGACGCACTGTGCGCCAAGGCCTGGCCCTGGTGCTCGGCGTGGCCGGGGTACTGCAATGGGTGGGCGCAGCGTCGGGTGGCACCGACCCGCTGCAGCCGCTCGCTGTGTGGGCATCGGCCCGTGGCCGCGCTGGGGCGACCCCACCCACGGTGCAGTTTCAAGCTGTGCGCACCGTGGCTGAATTTGATGCCGCCGTGGCCCGTGCTGGCCGCCCGGTGATGTTGGATTTTTATGCCGACTGGTGCGTGTCATGCAAAGAGATGGAGCGCTTCACATTCGCAGACGCCCAAGTGCGCGCGCGGCTCGGCGGGGCACTGCTGCTGCGCGCCGACGTCACGGCCAACCATGCCGACGATCGCGCCTTGCTCAAGCGCTTTGGCCTGTTTGGCCCGCCAGGCACCTTGTTTTTTGATGCCCAAGGGCGCGAAATCGCCGCCGCTCGCGTCATTGGCTACCAAGACGCGGCGCGGTTTTTGAAGACTTTATTGATTTCCGGTCTCTAGGCTTGCGCACAACTGAAAAGTCGTGCTAAACTGCTAGCTTCAGTCGCGGGGTGGAGCAGTCTGGTAGCTCGTTGGGCTCATAACCCAAAGGTCGTAGGTTCAAATCCTGCCCCCGCAACCAAAATAAGCAGCAGCAATGCTGAAGCAAAACGCCAGCCCACCGGGTTGGCGTTTTGCTTTGTGCGGTGTGTCTTCAACTCGGGGCAGTGAGCTTTCAAGGTTGCACAGGGCACACGCTTCCGAGCGAGCGCCATGCGCCATGCGCCAGTTGCCGAGCGCGGCAGGGATTTCGCGGGCGATTGTTGGAGGCGTCCAAGGCGTCGGTGAAAATAGCGTCCATGCTTTTCGCACTGATCTTTGTCGCCGGCTTGTGGGCCGGCATGCAGAACGCGCTCGCGGGTGGTGGCTCCTTTGTCACCTTGCCGGCGCTGATCGTCTCGGGCATGTCGCCCTTGGCGGCCAACATCACTTCCACCGTGGCCCTGTTTCCGGCGCAGTTGAGCACCGGTTGGGCGGGGCGTTCGCTGGTGTCGGGCACGCAGACCCTCTCTTTTCGTGCGCTGCTGCTGATCAGCCTGCTGGGTGGTGCGTTGGGCGCACTGTTGCTGCTGAACACGCCGTCGACGGTCTTCGCACGGTTGGTGCCCTGGTTGGTGCTGTTTGCCACCAGCGTGTTCGCTTGGGGCAGTTTCTTTCGCAAGCCTAATGCGCCGGGTGTGCACCTGGGGCCGGGCGCCACCGCCGCGAGCCAGTTCTTGATTGCCATTTACGGCGGCTACTTTGGCGGCGGCATCGGGTTTTTGATGCTGGCGGCGCTGACGATTGCCGGCATGTCCACGCGCCACGCCGGTGCCACCAAAAACGTGTTGGCCGGTGTGATGAACGCGTCGGCCGTGGCGTTGTTCGTGTTCTCGCCAGAGGTGCATTGGCGGCAAGCCGTGGTGCTGTCGGTGGGCGCCACCGTGGGCGGCGTGGCGGGGGCACTGGCGTTGCACCGCGTCAATGAAAAAGTGCTGCGCGCGGCCATCGTCGGGCTTGGCGTGGCGCTGACGATCGGACTGTTTCTGCGGCCACTGTGAGCGCGCACGGCGTGTGCCGCGCGGTCTTGAGCTTGACGGCTCCCCGTTGCCGCGGCCACCGCGCGGTGCCAGCCGCCGCTGCGTTTTGCTGGCACTGAGCAACAGTTAAGCTGCAGGCCGTTCCCGCAACCCCTCCCGGTGACCGCCCATGTCTGTTTTCGATGAGCCCAAGATTGACGCACATTGCCACGTGCTAGACCCGGCACGATTCCCCTATGCCGAGGGCGTCGCCTACCGCCCGGCGGGCGCGGAGATTGGCGCGCTCGACGATTACCTCCGGATGATGGATGCCTACGGCATCCGCCACGCGCTGCTGGTGGGGCCCAACTCGGGCTACGGCACCGACAACCGCTGCCTGCTCGATGCGCTGGCCCGCGGCGCCGGCCGCCTGAAGGGCATGGCGGTGGTGCACAACACCATCGACGACGAGTCCCTGTTGGCCCTGCGCGCGGGTGGGGTGATCGGCGTTGCGCTCAACGCCACCGTGCTGGGCACGGCGCATTGTCTGCAGGCCGCACCATTGCTGAAACGCTTGGCGGCGCAGGACATGCTGTTGTCGCTCCAGGTCGAGCACGACCAGATGGTGGATTTGCGCGGCATGGTGGAGGACAGTGGCGTGCGCGTGCTGATCGACCATGGCGGCCGACCTGTTCCCGCTGCTGGCATGGATCAGCCGGGCTTTCAGGCCTTGCTGGCGCTGGCGCGCACCGGCCGGGTGGCTGTCAAGCTCTCGGGTTACCAGAAATTCTCAGCCCTGCAGCCGCCACACGACGACACCCGCCCTTATATCGATGCCTTGATCGAGGCCTACACGCTGGACGCCTGCATGTGGGCCTCGGACTGGCCGTTCTTGCGCGCGACGCAGCGCATTGACGTGGGCACCTTGCTGCGCCAATTGGAGCGCTCGCTGCCCGACGCCGCCGACCGCCACCGCTTGTGGTGGCGCACGCCGGCGCGCTGGCTTGGTTTTTCTGCGTGAGCGTATGGGGGCTGAACCCGCCCTCTGTCCACGTTCACCCGCCGCCGTCGATGCTGAGGCGGGCGCCCACATCCACAGCCACCGCACGGGGCGATCTGCGCGAGCCGCGCCAACACGCCATTGAGCAGCAGCGCATGGCAGATGCCCCGCCGGCGCGTGCTGGCGCCGGTGAGCCGTCCGCCCACGCCCGTGCCGCCGCGCATCGCAAGCATGGACAGGCTCACCCTGTGGCCGCGCAGCGCCGATGGATTGCAAATGCGCATTGGCCAACCCATGGTGCTGGTGGACGCGCACAACCCGCCCAACACGCAGGGCGTCGGCAACCCCCGGGCCCACGGGTTCAACGCGGTGAGCCGCCGCCCCATGGCCAAGCCGCTGCCCCCCAGGAGTCGCGGCCGCCCCGATCGCCGGCGGGGTCGAGGGACAAAGAGAGCGCGTGGCATCGTGCCCGGCCCCGCAAGCCACACGTACGCCGACCGCGCTCATGGGCAGGCTGAAGTGGCTCACGGCGACCTAGAAAGCCTCTTGCACCCACCCCGCACAGAAGGCGACTTACCGGGGGGGCAAGGCCGGGGCCGGGTTGGGTCGCTCGGCGCTTTGGGGTGGATTGCGCCACGGGCCACTCGGCGTCGCCGCGTTCGTTCGGGCACCAAGGGGCCCGTGCCCGGCCTCCCCGCTCACCCGCAGGAGCTGGATCGGGCGTTGTTCAGCGGCATGGCGGTGAGGCCTGGTTTGGGGGCGGCGGCCCCCTGCGCCTCATGGACTCGGCTTTGGCCGGTCAGGGCGGAGGCCAGCAACGCAATCTGCCGGCTCAGCACGGTGCTGTCGACATGACTCCCCATGCCGTTGCGGGCTTGCGCGATCAACGCGGCTTGGATGGCCAGCGCCGACGACATGCCGGTGGCCAAGTCTTCGACCGAGGTGCCTGCCTGTGCCGGCGAGCCACCGTCGCCATGGCGGGCAGCCGGTGCGTCCCTGGCCACGCTGCGAGCCGGTGCGCCGGTCCAGGTCGACGTTTTGGCTTGCGAGAATTCCGGAATGCTGGCCAGCACCAAACGCGGGTAAAGGTGATGGAGCTCGGCCCAATCCAGGCCGAGCTGCGACATCAGCCCCGGCTTGTTTTCCAGCAGCACGTCGGTACGCGCCAGCATTTCCTCGAAACCATCGCTGTCGGTACTGGCTCGCGTCGATGCGAGCGAGGGATCGACCTCGGCTTGCACGGCACGCTGGCGTCGCCACAGCGCAGCGGAAATGCGGGTGACGCCTTCATTGTCCGGATCAAGCGATGGCAGTTTGATCACCTGTGCCCCGAGCTCAGCCAACAACAAGCTGCAATACGGGCTGGCGTGACTGCGAGTCAGATCGAGCACGAGGACGCCGGCCAAGGGCAGTGGCGCGAGGTGATGGGTGGTTCGTGTGTCCATGGCTGCGTATCCTTCGTCGTCAAGCTGGGGGAGGGGCACCACGGCGCACCGGCGTCACCGAATCAGGGGCGTGCTCTGCGCCGCCGGCAGTTGCAGGGTGACGGCCAAGCCGCGTCCCTCATGCCCCACGCCGAAGTGCAGTTGTCCATCGTGCCGTTCGACGATCGCCCGCACGATGGACAGTCCGAGCCCTGAGCCCGAACCCTGGCTGTTGCTGGCGCGGTAGTAGCGTTCACCGAGGCGTGGCAGTTCGCCATCGGGGATGCCGGTGCCGTCGTCGGTGACGCTGAGGTACACCACGCTACCGCCGCTGCCGTCGCCGAACTTCAGCCCAACCGAGATGTGACCGCCGGCGCTGGCGTGGCGCACCGCGTTGTGCAGCAGGTTGGCGAGCGCTTCTTTGATGAGCCCTGCGTGACCGCGAGCCAGCATGGGCGGTGCATGCTCTGCTTCGAAGCTGAGCATGACGCCATGGGCCCGCGCGGTGCGCCACCAATCCCTTGCGCAGGCAGCCGCGACAGCGTGAATATCGGTGGGCAGCAGCACAAAATCGGCATCGTCGGTGCGAGCCAGGGTCAACATCTGCTGGGTCTGGCGCACGGCATCGTCGAGCTGGCAATGGATGGCGTCCAGCGCTTTGCGCAACAAGGTCGGGTCGGGCTCGCGCAGCGCGCAACTCACTTGGGTTTGCAATGTGGTGAGTGGCGCGCGCAACTGGTGGGCGGTGTCATCCATAAAGCGACGCTGCGTGTCGATCAGATGTTGCACGCGGGCCATGTGGTGATTCACCCCCTCCATCAGAGGCTGGACTTCGCCGGGCAACGACTGCGTGGGCAGTGGGCTCAGGTCGTCGCGCGGGCGCATCGCCAGCGTGGCGTTCAGTCGCGCCAAAGGGCGCAGCAGCCACTTCAAGGCCCCCCAGGACAGCAGTCCGGCCAGCAGGGCCAAACCGAGGTCACGCAACAAGCCTTCAGCCAGCAGCTGCTTGGCCAGCGCGTCGCGTTCGGTGGCGTCGACGGCCACTTGAATCAGCACCTGGACGGGGGGGCTTGGATGGACGGAGATCAAACCAAGGGGGCGGACTAAGCTGCCCAGTCGCACAGATTGGGCGGACAGTTGGGCGTCTTGCAGGGTCACCACGCCGTCGGTCAGCGGCGCGTTGCTGCGAGGCCAGAAGGAGGAGGCTGCGCCAAACAGGTGTTGACCATCGTCACGGGCCACGCGGATGTGCAAGCGGTGTCCGGCGGCGTTTTGCAGGCTGTCCAGGGTTTGCTGCATCGCGGGCGCGGTGAGGTCGTTGCCGTGGGCGCTGAGGCTGACGTCGATGGCTTGGATGACACTGCGCATGGGGCCGTCGACCGTGGTGTTGGCCAAGCGCATGGCATGGCGCCAGCCCCACAGCGCGTCTGCTGCGCATGCGGCCACCAGCAGGCCCGCCACCATCACGCCGGGCAGCCAGGTGGCCATGCTGCGCGGCTGAATTGCGCGCGTGTCGGGCGTGTTCACGGGCGGTGTTCCAGCAGGTATCCGAGGCCGCGCAGCGTGGTGATTTTCACCGACGACCCCTCCAGCCGTTTGCGCAGGCGATAGATCATCACCTCCACCGCTTCCGGCATCACGTCGGTATCGTCCGCATAGATGCGGTCGAGAATCTCTTGCTTGGACAGCGGGCGGCCGCTGTGGGGCAGCAGGGCCCGGAGCACGGTGTGCTCGCGGTGGGTCAGGTTGAGCTCGCGCTCGCCGAGGCTGAACTTCTTGGCGGCCGAGTCGTAGCTCAGCGGGCCGAAATCGAAGCGTGTGTGCTCCGTGCCCCAGGCCCGGCGGATCAGCGCAATCAGCCGCGCTTCCAACTCCTCCATGGCAAAAGGCTTGCCGAGAAAATCGTCGGCACCCGCGTGCAAGGCCCGCACGCGTTCGGCCACGGTGTCGTTGGCGGTCAGGATCAGCACGGGAAGTCGGTGGCCTTGTCGGCGCAATTGCGCCAGCACGTCCTGACCCGAGCAACCCGCCAGCCCCAGGTCAAGCACCAGCGCGTCATAGGGTTTGTCGGTCAGGTATTCGACCGCTTGCCGTCCATCGTGGATGGCGTCGGCGACAAAGCCCGTTTGGGCCAGTGCCCGAGTGAGCCATTCGGCCAAGACGATGTCGTCTTCTACAAGCAGGATGCGCATGGGTGGTGGCGGTGAGTGAGGTGAACGCGTTGCCGGTAGCAGGCACGCCAGGGGGGACTGAACTCAGAAAGCATCTTGACCACTGCGCCCTTCGCGCGCGCCTTGGGTGCGGCGCAGGGTGCAGGGGCCCGGGTGGCAAAACCCGGCCATGTGATTTCTTGTTTTTTGTTGCGAAATGAAACCTTGTTGTTTTCAATACTTTGGCAACACGAGAGGGTTTACCGCGCGAAACGGGAGGCTCTTCTGAGCGCTCGCGGGTTGAATGCCAGGGTCCAGAGGGGATCGGTTTCCCAAGGATGCAGCAAAACCAGTGCCAGAAATGCATTGAGCCAAAACGGACGTGCTTTTCGACAGATTTGCCGGGGTATTGAATGAATGCGACATACTTGCTCGGCAATGAGCTGTCCGAAAAGGCAGAATTCGGCAGCGGCCGGCAGATGGAATTCCGTTCGGCATTCAACCGAATGCGCATGCGATCGACTGGGGGAATCGCACATTTGTAATGCCGCCACGGCCTCGTGCAAATGTCACATCGAGCGGGGCGGCGCCTCCTCGCGCCCTGCTCCCACTCGGGTCGCCTCCGCGCTGCCGAGGTTTCCCCGCTGGTGCATCTGAGGAGGCTGGGTTAATATGTTAATAGGCGCTGGGTAATTTCTGTGCGCGGTAAGCCGACGCGGTGTATCCATCTGCCCCATGACAACGGACCCTCAAGCCGCTGGCGCTTGCGGGTTGCCATCGATGATGGGAGGGGGTGCAAATCGCGGCCCTCGGACGGCGGGGTGAAGGATCCGTTCACCTTGCTTGAATATGTATTGCCGGAGTTGAATTTTTTCAGTCGTGGCCGCCGAGATCGTGTGTCTCTGCGTGTTCAATGTGATGCGCTGCGCGCCGAGGTACTCAGGGTGTCCGTGCGCAGCGTGTGCGCTTTTCAGTGGATGCCACGGGTTTGTGGGTCGAGGGGTTGATATATGGGGTGGGCGCGATGGCTGCGGCCGCAGTTCGCAGTTCGCAGTTCGCAAAATATTGCGTATTTTTAATCCGGCACGAGATGGCCAAATATTTTTGGTTGGCCGGGGTGATTGATATTCGTGGTTGATGTTTTCGATCGATATGGGTCATTTTATTCAGAACAGAGATGGGGCATTCAATGTCATCGTTGGGACGTATTCGACTGGTATTGATTGAGGGCGATGCTGAGTTTCGCCTGGCCGTTGCGCAGGCCGGGCAACTCGAAGGTCTGGAGGTGGATGCGTTCGATAGCGTCGAGTCGCTGCCGTACGACATTGAGTCGGACATGCCCTGCGTGGTCGTGGCAGAAGTTTCCGCGTCCGGGCTGGCCTGGGCGCGTCGCTTGCGCGGTGTGGATCCCGACTTGCCCGTGATCCTGATCAGCGGAAGTGGTGACGTGGGAACGGCGGTGCAGGCCATGCGCGACGGCGCGTACGACTACCTGGCCAAGCCCCTGCCCATCGCGCAGCTGTTGGCTGCGGTGGGTCGAGCCGCCGAGCGGCGGCGCATTTCGCTGCGAGTGCGGGCCATTCGACGTGAGTCGGCCGATAGCCGGGCGCTGGAGTCCACGCTCATCGGGTCGTCCGCGGTCATGCAGCGCGTGCGCCATCAAATTCTGTCCTTGGCCGGAACAGATGCCGATGTGCTGATTTACGGCGAAACCGGAACCGGCAAGGAGCTGGTGGCGCGGGGGCTGCATGTGCACAGTCCGCGGCGAAGCGCCATGTTTGTGCCGTTGAACTGCGGCGGGCTGACGGAATCGTTGGCTGACACAGAGTTGTTTGGCCACGATGTGGGCTCATTCACCGGTGCCAGCCGCACACGCGTTGGAAAAATGGAATACGCGGACGGCGGCACCTTGTTTCTCGATGAAATCGAAAGCATGCCCATGGGCGTGCAAATCAAAATGTTGCGCGCTCTGCAGGAGCGGGTGATTGAGCGCGTGGGCGCCAACAAGCCCATTTCGGTGGATTGCCGCGTGGTGGCCGCAGCCAAGGCCGACCTCTCGGTCATTTCGCAACGCGGGGAATTCCGCGGCGATTTGTACTACCGCATCGGCGTCGCAATTTTGCATTTGCCTCCGTTGCGGGAGCGTCGCGAGGACATTCCGTTGCTGTTCGAGCAGTTTTGCCGTCTCTCGGCCGAGCGCTATGGCCGAGAGGTGGAGCCGGTGCGGGACTCGCAGTTGGCTCAACTCATCGAACACCATTGGCCGGGCAACGTGCGGGAATTGCGCAATGTGGCCGATCGCTATGTGTTGGGCCTGTGCAGTGATGCGCTGTTGGCTGGCGCGGGGGAGGCCTTGGCGCCTGGGCTGCTGTCCAATCAGGTCAGTCGCTTCGAGCGGGCGTTGATCAAGGATGCCCTGCGGCGGCACAACGGCGAAGTGTCTGAGGCGGCGCGGTCGCTGGGGGTGCCGCGGCAGACCCTGTACGACAAAATGAAGCGGCTTCAGATTCAGCCTCAGGGTTATCGCGTGAGCAGCCTGTCCTGACCCCGGTTCGGCCGAGCTGGGGGGTGAGGCGCCAGGGCGAGGCGAATGCGGGCGTGATGCCGCCTCCTGTTCGGCACTCAACCGTGTCGCGGCTGTGCTCCCGCCACCTGAGCGGTGGGGGGCTTGCCATTCAAGGCGGCGCCCACACATCCTTCTGCATCGTCGCTGGGTTCGGTGGCTGCCGAGGCGCGGCATACAATCAACAGGTTTGTCTCAACCCGGCGCGGCCGGGTGTCATCAAGGAATTTTCACGTGTTCATCTCTGAAGCTTTTGCCCAGACCGCTCCCGCCGCCGCCGCCGGCAATGGCTCCTTGTTGGGCAGCCTGTCGTCCATGCTGCCGTTGGTGCTCATGTTCGTGGTGCTGTATTTCGTCATGATCCGCCCGCAAATGAAGCGCCAGAAAGAGCACAAAGCCATGATCGACGCGCTGGCCAAGGGCGACGAAGTGGTGGTCGGTGGTGGCGTGATCGGCCGCGTGGCCAAGATCAGTGACAGCATCGTGCACGTCGAGGTGTCGGCGGGTGTCGAGATCCAAGTGCAGCGCTCGGCCGTGGTCCAGGTTTTGCCCAAGGGCAGCTACAAATAAGCCTGCGCGCGCTGGTTGGCGTGTTGGTAGCGGCGCTCCCTCTGAGCAGGTGAGCGCCGTGTTTTCTTGGCGGGCGGCGCCCGCAATCGAGGTCTCATGAACCGCTATCCCCTGTGGAAGTACGCGATCCTGCTGGTGGCCATGTTGGGCGGCCTGCTCTACACGCTGCCGAATTTTTTTGGTGAAGCGCCTGCGGTGCAGGTGAGCAGTGGCAAGTCCACCGTGAAGCTCGATGCCGTGATGGCCGATCGCGTCTCGCAGGTGCTCAGCGATGCGGGTCTGAAGGCCGATTTTGTGCAATTCGAGGCCGGCTCCGTGAAGGCCCGCATGGCCGACACCGACGCTCAGATCAAGGCCAAGGATGCGCTGAGCAAGGCCCTCAACCCCGACGCCAGCGACCCGTCGTACATCGTGGCGCTCAACCTCCTGCCGCGCTCGCCGCGCTGGTTGTCTTCGCTGGGCGCGCTGCCCATGTACCTGGGGCTGGATTTGCGCGGGGGTGTTCACTTTTTGATGCAGGTCGACACCCAGTCGGTGCTGAAGAAGAAGATGGAAAGTGCGCAGAACGATGTGCGCATGGCCTTGCGTGACAAACAAATTCGCCACTCTGGCGTGGGTGCGCTCGACACCGCGCCGGCCGGCACGGTGGGCGCCGGTACGTTGTCCTTTGTGGTCAAGTTCGACAGCGAAGCGGTGCGCGACCAAGCCATTGCTTTCTTGAAAGACCGCATGCCCGAGTTCGCCTACACCGGCGTGCTGGGCAACACCACCGACCTGCGTGTGGGCATCAACGAGGTCAACACCCGCAAGCTGGTGTCCGACGCGCTGCGCCAAAACATCACCACGCTGCACAACCGCGTCAACGAGCTGGGCGTGGCCGAGCCGGTGATTCAGCAACAAGGCGCAGACCGCGTCGTGGTGCAACTGCCGGGTGTGCAAGACACGGCCAAGGCCAAAGACATCATCGGCCGCACGGCCACGCTGGAAGTGCGTCTGGTGGACGACAGTGCCGAGGCCGCCGCAGGTGCAGCGGGCACCGGCCCCGTGCCCTTCGGCACCGAGCGCTACGTCGAGCGCGGTGGCGCGCCGCTGGTTGTCAAGCGCCAGGTGCTGCTGACGGGTGAAAACCTCACCGACGCCCAGCCCGGTTTTGACAACCAAACCCAAGAAGCCGCGGTGCACCTGACGCTGGACGCCAAGGGCGCCCGCATCTTCCGCGACGTGACGCGCGAAAACGTCGGCAAGCGCATGGCGATCTTGCTGTTTGAAAAGGGCAAAGGCGAGGTGGTCACTGCCCCGGTGATTCGCACCGAAATCGGCGGCGGCCGCGTGCAAATTTCGGGCCGCATGACGACCACGGAAGCCGCTGACACCGCGCTGCTGCTGCGCGCCGGCAGCCTGGCCGCCCCGATGGAAATCATCGAAGAACGCACCATCGGCCCGAGCCTGGGCGCCGAGAACATCGCCATGGGCTTCAACAGCGTGTTGTATGGCTTCATCGCCATCGCCACCTTCATGTGTCTGTACTACATGCTGTTCGGCGTGTTCTCGACGCTGGCGCTGGCGGTCAACCTGCTGCTGTTGGTGGCGGTGCTGTCGCTGTTGCAGGCCACCTTGACGCTGCCCGGCATGGCGGCCATCGCGCTGGTGCTGGGCATGGCCATCGATGCCAATGTCCTGATCAACGAGCGTGTGCGCGAAGAACTGCGTGAAGGTGCGTCGCCCCAAGCGGCCATCTCGGCCGGTTACGAGCGCGCCTTCGCCACCATCCTCGACTCCAACGTCACCACGCTGATCGCGGGTGTGGCGCTGCTGGCCTTTGGTTCTGGCCCGGTGCGCGGTTTTGCCATGGTGCACTGCCTGGGCATCCTGACCTCAATGTTCTCTGCCGTGATGTTCTCGCGCGGCTTGGTCAACCTGTGGTACGGCCGCCAGAAAAAGCTCAAGAGCGTGTCCATCGGCCAAGTGTGGAAGCCGGCCGCTGAGGCGGGCACCCCCGCCGCCAAGGTCTGATCCGCGGCCCGCACAACCAGAGACTCAAGGAATTCACGGCATGGAGTTTTTCCGGATCAAGCGCGACATCCCGTTCATGCGGCATGCGCTGGTGTTCAACATCATTTCCTTCGTCACCTTCTTGGCGGCGGTGTTCTTTTTGGCCACGCGCGGCCTGCACTTCTCCATCGAGTTCACCGGCGGCACGGTGATCGAAGCCAAGTACGCGCAGGCGGCCGACATCGGCAAGGTGCGCAGCACGGTCGAGGGACTGAACTTCGGCGAGGTGCTGGTGCAGAATTTCGGCTCGGCCAGCGATGTGCTGATCCGCCTGCCGGTGCGCGGCGATGTGAAGCAAGCCGATGTGGTGACGCGCGTGTTTGGCGCACTCTGCCAGGCCGAGAGCGGCACGGTGGGCAGCGTGGAGCAACGCTCCGAGAAGGGCGATGTGAGCACACGCTCGGTGTGTCAGGCGGGTGCGGTCGAGCCGCTCAAGTTGTCGCGCAGTGAGTTCGTGGGCCCGCAGGTGGGCAAGGAGTTGGCCGCCGACGGTGCCAAGGCCCTGGCCTTCGTGATCGCCGGCATCATGATTTATCTGGCTTTCCGCTTTGAGTGGAAGTTCTCGGTCGCGGCCATCATTGCCAACCTGCACGACGTGATCATCATCCTGGGCTTCTTCGCTTTCTTCCAGTGGGAGTTTTCGCTCTCGGTGCTGGCGGCGGTGCTGGCGGTGCTGGGCTATTCGGTGAATGAGTCGGTGGTGATCTTTGACCGGATCCGTGAGGCCTTTCGCAAGTACCGCAAGCTCAACACCAGCGAGGTGATCGATCACGCGATCACCAGCACCATGAGCCGGACCATCATCACCCACGGCTCCACGCAGATGATGGTGCTGTCGATGCTGCTGTTTGGCGGCCCCACGCTGCACTACTTTGCGCTGGCGCTCACCATCGGCATCTTGTTCGGCATTTATTCGTCGGTGTTTGTGGCGGCGGCCATTGCCATGTGGTTGGGCGTGAAACGCGAAGACCTGATCAAGGCCGGTCCGCGCGCGGAAACCGATCCCGATGACCCGAACGCCGGAGCGGTGGTGTAGAGTCGTTTGTCCCTCCGCAACAGCATACCCAGCCCCCCTTTCATGGCGACAGGCGTCAATTCGCAGACCGTGGCCGATCAGGCCAGGCGGCAGTATGTCGAAACGTGGTTGGGAGCCTTGCCCACGGTGGTGCAGTCCATCAATCAAGCGGCCTTCTTGATGTTGAGCCAAGCCGCCGAGCCGGGTTTGCAAATGCGCCGCCGTGAGGCGGTGGACGACCTGAAGCGCGTCAGTGAATCTTGGCTGACCGAGATTGAGACCCAGTTGCGGGTGGCTTTTCATGGCGGCGGTGCGGCGCCAACGTCGGTTCGTGAAATGCCCATCCTGACCGCTCGGCCCCAGGCGCTGGCGTTGGTGGACGACGACACCATTGAGGGCGAGATCATCAGCTCGCGCTTGGCCTTGGCCATGATGGACCGGGCCAGCTGGGAATTCACCGACCTGCGTACCCGCGTCAACCAGTTGGAGGGCCGCGAAGAACTGGAGGCCACCGACGTGTTGCGGCCGCACGTCGCAGCGCGGGTGATTGCCGCGGCATGGCGTCGAGCCACGCTGTCGCTCGACGCTTGGCGTTTGTTGCAACCGTTGTTGCACACCGAGTTTGCGACGCTGGCCGAAGAGGCTTACCACGAGTGCAACCGCTGGTTGATTGGCCAGCGCGTGATGCCCGAAATCGATTTGCGCCCGCTGATTCGCCGAACCCGCAACGCCCAAGGCGGCCCCGCTGCCATGGAAATGAGCACGGGCTTGGGCACCAGCATGGGCGGCTTCGACGGTGGGGGCTCCGGCGTGGCGGGTGGTGCAGCCACGCGCGGCTCAGGCGGCAGCGGGCGCACGGCGATCAGCGAAGAGACCCGCATGCTGACCCGCGCCGGGCCCATGGTTCGCGGCGCAGACCACGCCGAAGCGGTGCTCGGGCGCCTGAATCGCCTCATCGGCCGTCACCTGCCAGGTTTTGCGCACACCGATCAGATCGCGCCGCCGCCGTCCCCCGCGCTCAACAGTGCCATCTCGCAGGCCCAGCACGGCTTGGCGCAACGCATGCGACCGGCCGACGGGGCGGCCTCGGGGGTGTCGGTGCCAGTGAGCATGCCGGCGGTGCTTGAAGAGCTGCAGCAGCGCAAGCAGGCCCTCAAGCAGGCTGCCACGACCCCGGTGCAACGTGCCACGATCGAGATCGTGGCTTTGCTGTTCCAGAGCATCCTCACCGAAGAGCGCATTCCTGCCGCGGTGCGCGTCTGGTTTGCGCGCCTGCAAATGCCCGTGCTGCGCGTGGCTGTGGCCGAGCCTGATTTTTTTGCCGCCACCGATCACCCCGCACGGCGCCTGATTGACCGCATGGGCGCATGCGTGATGGGCTTTGATGCCAGCAGCGAGCTGTCTGTTGAAGCGCTGGAGCGAGAGATCAAGCGCATAGTTCAAGTGGTCGAGGCCTATCCGGACACCGGGCGCCGGGTGTTCCAGACCGTGTTGGGTGAGTTCGAAAAATTCCTCGAACACTACTTCCGCACTGAAAACGAAGCCTCGCGCAAAGGGGTCTCGCTGGCGCAACAGGTGGAGCAGCGCGAAACGCTAGCCATTCAGTACACCATCGAGTTGCGCAAGATGCTCAACGAGATGCCGGTGCAAGAGGGGGTGCGCAATTTTCTGTTCCATGTGTGGGCCGATGTGCTGGCCATGGCCGCCGTCAAACAAGGGCACCAGAGCGACGAAACCAAGGTGCTCAAGCGTGCCGCGGCCGATTTGATCTGGTCTGCCGGTGCCAAGGTCTCGCGCGACGAGCGCACCGAGGTGATTCGTCGCCTGCCGCCGCTGCTCAAAATTTTGCGCGAAGGCATGGCCCTGGCGGGCATCAACGTGGCCAAACAAGACGAGCACATCCAGTCGCTCAACAATGCGCTGGCCGCCGCCTTTGTGGCCAAGGCCGCGGCCATCCCGCAGGGCCGACTCAACGAGCTGATGAGTCGCCTGGAAACGCTCGAAGAACTGTTGCCCGACGCCGAAGAGGTGGAGATCGACCAGGCCATGGTGTTGGACTTGTCGGGCTATGAAAGCACCGAGCTGGAGGTGGTGAGCGAGGGCGGCTCCATGCCGACCCCCGCCATGCTGGCCTGGGCCCAGGAGTTGCAGGTGGGCACCTGGTACATGCTCGACTACCGCGGCCGCAACGAACAGATGCAGCTGGCTTGGCAGGGCATGCGCCGCCAATTGGCGTTGTTTGTCTCGCCGCAAGGGCGAGGCGTGTTGTTTCAGCAGCAGCGCCTGGCGGCATTTTTGCAGGCGGGCCTGTTGCTGCCTGCACAAGACGAATCGCTCACCGTTCGTGCCACCCGCAGCGCGCTGGCCAAGATCGATGCCGACCCGAATCGCCTCTTGAACTGATCACCCCGTGTTGGTGGCGTGCCCCCGCGCACGCAATGCATCAAAAAAGCCGCTCGTGAGCGGCTTTTTTGCGGGGCGGTGAGGGCTCAGTGAATGGCGCGCTCTTCAGCGTCCACCAACAACTCGTCGAGGATCAACGCATCGGGCTCCTCGCCCAAGCTCCAGAACACCATCAGCACGATGATCTTCAGGTCCTCAAGCGACAGCGGCGAGCCGCCAATGGCCATGGCGCGGTCGATCACCATCTCGCGCATGGGCGGCGGCAGCACGCCGGCCGACTCCAAGAAGCTGATGAAGCCTATCGAGTCTTCGCCAAGTCGCTCGTGTTCGGGTGGGGTGTACAGACGCAGGCTGGCTGCGCTTTGTTCGCCCACATGCGATTCGGCAGCGAGTGCCAAACCGTCGAGCCAGCTGAGTGCCTCTTCGATTTCGTCGGACTCAAAGCCGACCGAAGAGAGTTTGCGGGTCAGCTGGGCGTGATCCGGACAGGCGTCGGGCCGCCAGTAGGTTTCGTACAGGTAGACGAGGACGTCAAGCATGAAACGATGATACCCGGTTCCCCGCGCCCATGAAGGCGGGGCAGATGCGCGCATTCCCCGGCTTTTTCACGCCTTGTGGCCGCTGTGGGGGGGGCGGCGCTCGGGGTGGGACGTGGCGCGGTGTCAGCCCGCCATGCGGCGCTGGAACAGTTGGCCGGGCAGCCGCGCCACCTGGCCCTGCAACTCCAGGTCGAGCAGTTCGATATTGAGTTGAGAGGTCGGCCAGCCGGTGCGTGCGGCCAGGGCGTCCAGCGACACCGGGTCGAGGCCCAACGCGTAGAGCAGCGCAGCGTGGGGGCCGCCTTGGCTGGCGTCCGCCTCGTCGCTCAGTCCCTCGCGCTCGGCATCGGCGGGGTCCACCGGCCCGGGGCGAGCGCTGAGTTGCAGTTCTTCGAGAATGTCTTGCCCGCACTCCACCAGCTTGGCGCCTTGGCGAATCAGCGCGTGGCAACCGCGCGACTGTGGCGCGTGGATGGAGCCAGGAATGGCAAACACCTCGCGTCCGCCTTCGAGCGCCATGCGGGCGGTGATGAGCGAGCCCGATTGCACCGCGGCCTCCACCACCAGTGTGCCCAGGCTGAGGCCGGCAATGATGCGATTGCGTTGGGGGAAGTGTGCCGCCAGGGGCTCGGTGCCAATGGGGAATTCGCTCAACAGCAGGCCTTCGCGGGCGATGCGGTGTGTGAGGTTGCGGTGGCGACTGGGGTAGACGCGGTCGAGCCCCGTGCCCACCACGGCGATGGTGCTGCCCGGGCCGGTCAGCGCACCTTCGTGGGCTGCGCCATCCACGCCCAGCGCCAGCCCGGAGACGACCGTCAGCCCCGCTTGGCTCAGGTGCGCGGCAAACGCGCGCGCATTGTCCAGGCCTTGCGCCGTGGCATGGCGGCTGCCCACCACGGCAATGGCCTGCGCTTGCAGCAAGGCCAGACGGCCATGCGCATACAGCAGCAGCGGTGGGTCGGCTTGGCTCAGCAGCGCGTTGGGGTAGGCGTTGTCGCCGAGGGTGATGACGTGCCGCTGGCCATCGGCCGCCGGGTCGGTCAACCAAGCCACGGTGGCCGCCACCAGTTCGGCGCAGCCCGGTGGCTCGGTGCCCAAGGCATCGGCCACCACGGGGCCCACGACGGCAGCACGGGCCCCCCGCGGCGCCGCCCACACCGCCTGTGGCGAGCCGAACGCCGCCAGCAATTTGCGCGCCGTGGTGCGGCCAACCCCTGGCGTTTCCAGCAGCCGCAGCCACGCCGACAGTTCATCGGTCGCGATCATGGCCACGCAGTGGGTGGTGCGTCAGGGCTGGGTGAAGGCGTCGCCGATCTTGACCGGCTCCTTCACCGAGAGGATGAGTGCGTAGGACATGCGGTCGAACACCCGGAACACGAACAACATCCCGTGCCGCTCGTCGGGCAGGCGCAGATTGGGTTTGGTTTCGTCAGTGCGGTCAACCACGGTGCGCCCCGCCAACCACAGCGCCAGCACCTGGCCCCGGTCGATGCCGTCGCGCGCGCCGCGGTTGAGCGCGACGATCTGGTTTTGGCCCGCCGTCATGCCATCACCGTAGATGGAGGCGATTTGCCCCGACATGCCCCCGGCGGGCGGGTGCGGCGCGTAACTGCTGAAGTCGCGCGGGGGCACCGGTGCAAGGCGATCGCCCACCATCGACTCCTGGCGCAGGCTGGTGATCTCCACCGTGGCGGGCACCTCCAGCGTTTCACCCTTGGGTCCGGCAGACGCACTGCCTGGGCGCATCATGTCGGCCGTGCCGACATAGGCCGCTTCGAAGCCCAGGACCTCGCCGGTGGCGGGGTCTTTCAGCGGCTTGGGCTCGCGGAAGATGCGGAAGTTGCGGTTATCAGCAAACTCGCCGCGGGCATAGGCCTTGTCGCCGCGGGCCATCATCACGCGGCCTTCGGGGGCGGCCACGATGCGTGGGGCGGTGGTGAGTTCGTTGGTTTCGAAGATCACCGCCTCGTTGAGGAAGGGCTGAATCAAGTTGAAGGGGATGGATGCGATGGCGCCAGCACCCAGGTCTTCGCCGCGCACGCGAGGCGACAGCTTGACCGTGCCACCCGCGCCCATCGGTTGGCCCACCCGCAAGCGGGCCCGGCCGTCCACTTTTTCGAGGTACAGGATCTGCCCCGGGTAAATCAGGTGGGGATTGCGGATTTGCTGCAGGTTCATTCCCCACAGCTCGGGCCAGCGCCAGGGGCTTTTGAGGAAGATTTTGGAGATGCCCCAGAGCGTGTCGCCCGGCACCACGTTGTGCGAGTCGGGCGCGTTGGGCGCGAGCTCCGACAGCGGCACACCGGCCTGCGCCACTTTCTCGGCGGTGCCGCGTTGCTGGGGGGTGATGGGGTAGTCGGCCGCCGATGCGGGCAAGGCGGCGCTGAGCAGCGACATCGCAAGGGTCGAGGCCGCCAAGGAGGCGGCAAAGCGGGGGCGACGACACGTCATCAAGCGGTATCTCCGAGGCGGGCCGGGCGCGCGGGCCGACACTGTGGGGTTTTGTGGGCCGATGCGCGAAAATGGCGCGCGCATCAGCGAAAATTCTTCAATCTCTTTCGCAGATTCTGCCCCTAAACCCTTGATATCGCAACGAAACTGAGGCAAGCGCAGCGTCGCGTAAAGCGCGTTTGTGTAGCCTGATGTTGCACGCATTCAACAGCGCGCCGCGTCTTGCGGCCGCTGCGACCTGTCGATTCCATGGCCAAACTCTCCATCCTCCGCTATCCCGACCCCCGCCTGCACACCGTGGCCCGCCCTGTGGCGCAGGTGGATGACCGCCTGCGCGCGCTCATCGACGACATGCTTGAAACCATGTACGCCGCCGACGGTGTCGGCCTGGCCGCCACCCAGGTGGATGTGCATGAGCGCCTGGTGGTGATCGACACCTCCGAGTCGCGTGATCAGCCCATCGTGTTGATCAACCCCGAATTGATCGCCAAGAGTGACGAGCGCGTGGTGGGCGACGAAGGGTGCCTGTCGGTGCCGACGATTTACGACAAGGTCGAGCGGCATGCGCGCGTGACCGTGCGCGCGCTGGACCGCGATGGCCAGAGTGTGGACATCGAGGCCGAGGGCCTGCTGTCGGTGTGTGTGCAGCACGAGATGGATCACCTGTTGGGCAAGGTGTTTGTCGAGTACCTGAGCAACCTCAAGCGCGACCGCATCAAGATCAAGATGGTGAAAAAGACCCGCGACGAGCAGCAGCCGCGATGAGCGGCCACAGCAGCGCCGAGCGCCCCGCACTGCGCGTGGCCTTTGCCGGCACGCCCGAGTTTGCCGCGGTGGCGCTGGCCGCCATCGGGGCCGCGGGCTTTGAGGTGCCGCTGGTGCTCAGCCAGCCCGACCGCCCGGCCGGCCGCGGCATGAAGCTGCTGCCTTCCGCCGTGAAGGCGCTGGCCGTGTCGCGCGGTCTGCCCGTGGCCCAACCGCAGGGCTTGCGGCTCGACGGCAAATACGCGGCCGACGCTGCGGCAGCACGCGAGGCCTTGCTGGCCGCGCGTCCCGACGTGATGGTGGTCGCCGCTTACGGCCTGATCTTGCCGCAGTGGGCGCTCGATCTGCCGCGCCTGGGCTGCCTCAACATCCACGGCTCGCTGCTGCCGCGCTGGCGCGGGGCGGCGCCCATCCATCGCGCCATCGAGGCGGGGGATGCGGAAACCGGCATCACGCTGATGCAGATGGATGTGGGCTTGGACACCGGTGACATGCTGGCCGTCGAGCGCGTGGCCATCGGCGATGTTGACACCACTGCCAGCCTGCACGACACCTTGGCGGCGTTGGGGGGGCGCATGGTGGTGGACGGCTTGTTGGCGCTGCAGGCCGGCGCTGTGGTGCGGACCCCGCAGCCGGCCGAGGGCGTCAGCTACGCCCACAAGATCGAGAAGGCTGAAGCGGCAGTGGACTGGCGGCAGTGCGCCGTGCAGATCGGCCGCCGCGTGCGCGCCTTCAACCCCTTTCCGGCGGCCAGCAGTGGCCTGCGCGGTGAAACGGTGAAGTTCTGGCTGGCCACGCCTGAGGCGATCGCGCACACGGCCGCGCCGGGCCAGGTGTTGAGCGCCGACGCCGCGGGTGTGCGCGTGGCGTGCGGCGAGGGCGTGCTGCGCATCACCGAGTTGCAGCGCCCAGGAGGCAAGCGGCTGAGCGCCGCGCAGTTCCTGCAAAGTTGCCCGGACGTGGTGGGTGCGCGGTTCGAGTCCGCTGGCGCCACGGCGTGATTGGCGTGTTGTCCGGGTGCGGCCGCGCCCTGTCTTGAAACTTCGCGCTGCGGGCCGCATCTGAACGGCTTGTGGACCATCCAGGAGCCCCGCTGCACCATGTTCAACCTGTTCAAAACCGCGGTCTTGATGGCCGCCATCACCGCCTTGTTCATGGCCATTGGCGCCATGCTGGGCGGGCGCAGCGGCATGATGCTGGCGCTGGTCGCGGCGATCGGCATGAACGCCTTCAGCTATTGGTTCTCCGACACCATGGTGCTGAAGATGTACAACGCGCAAGAGGTGGACGAAACCTCGGCGCCGCAGTTCTACGGCATGGTGCGCGACTTGGCGCAGCGGGCCGAGCTGCCCATGCCCCGGGTGTACCTGATCAACGAAGACGCGCCCAACGCCTTTGCCACCGGCCGCAACCCCGAGCACGCCGCGGTGGCCGCCACCACCGGCATCTTGCGGGTGCTCAGCGAACGCGAATTGCGCGGCGTGATGGCGCACGAGCTGGCGCATGTGAAGCACCGCGACATCCTGATCTCCACCGTCAGCGCCACCATGGCGGGGGCCATCGGCATGCTGGCCAACTTCGGCATGATGTTTGGCGGGCGCGACAGCGAGGGCCGACCGGCCAACCCCGTGGTCGGCATCTTGGTGGCCATCCTCGCGCCACTGGCCGCCAGCGTGATCCAGATGGCGATCAGCCGTGCCCGTGAATTTGAGGCCGACCGCGGCGGCGCCGAGATCTCGGGCGAGCCACAGGCGCTGGCAAGTGCCTTGCAAAAAATCGAGCGCATCGCCCACGGCCTGCCCCTGGAGGCCGCCGAGCGCCACCCCGAAACGGCACAGATGATGATCATGAACCCGCTTTCGGGCGGCGCTTGGCGCGGTTTGTTTTCCACCCACCCGTCCACGGAGGAGCGTGTGGCCCGCTTGTTGGCCATGCGTTGATGCGTTGACGGCTGGGCTGCGTCGCGCCGGAGCGGGCGGCAGGGGTTGGGCTTGGGGGCAACTTGGGGTCAAGCTTGGGGTCAAGCAAAGCGCCAAGCCGCCGATACTGCAGGTGTCACCTGAAACGCCCGCCTCGGGCTGCCCTTGCCATGTTGTCTGGTCGCCTGTTCGTTCGCAAGTCTTGGCTCGCTGCCGCGCTGTTGCTGGCGGTGCTGCTGCTGGCCGGCTGCGACATGCTGGGCATCGAGTCGCCCGAGAAGGCGGCCGCCAGCAAAGAAGCCGAGGGCAAGGCCATTGGTGGTGCCTGCCGGCACGGTGGGCGCGCGATTGAAGACTGCTACACGCTCAACAAAAAGGCCGACAAGTCGGCGGTGTTTGCGGGGTGGAAAGAGATGAACGACTACATGCGCGAGAACAACATCGAGCCCGTGCCGCCGCAAATCCCGGTGGCGCCGCCCTCAGCGCCCAAAGCCGCCTCGTCGGCCGATGGCGAAGCCGATGCCGCCGAGCCCGCACCCGCCAAATCCAAGTCCAAAGCCGGACACTGAGCCGGTGTTGCCGGTGCGCTGAGTCACGCGCCGGGGGGGGCGAGAGCGTTGGACAATGCAGCGCATGAGCCTGCTGCGCCGCCTTCTTGCCCGAACCGTTGAGCTGACCTCTCGCCCCGCTTTTCGCCTCGGTATTTCCGACATGTCCGGCATCTTGCCCGGCATTGGCGCCTGGGGCTTGGTGACCGGCGTGGCCATGGTCAAGGGCGGCTTGACGGTGCCCTTGGCGCTGTTCATGAGCTTCACCGTGTTTGCCGGCAGCGCGCAACTCGCCACCCTGCCGCTCATCGTCAGTGGCGCGCCCATGTGGGTGGTCTGGGCCACGGCGCTGTGTGTGAACCTGCGCTTCGTGGTGTTCAGTGCCCAGTGGCGGCCGTTTTTTCTGCGCTTCACCTGGGCCCAACGCCTGTTCATGGGCTATTTCTGCGGCGACACCAACTTCGTCTTGTTCACCCGCCGTTTCAAAGAGGCGCGCGTTGGTGAAGGGCAAATCAGCTATTTCGCGGGGAGTTGTTTGTCGAATTGGGTGGTGTGGCAGGTGTCGTCCGTGCTTGGCATTTTTCTCGCCGATGGCGTGCCCACGCAATGGGGCCTGGGCTTCGCGGGGGTGCTGGCGCTGCTGGGCCTGTTGCTCACGCTGGTGTCTGACCGCCGCACGGCCGTGGCCGCTGCGGTGGCCGCGGGTGCCGCCATCGCCGCGTTTGCGCTGCCGCTGAAGCTCAACATCCTGGTGGCCATCACGGCTGCCATCTGCGCGGGGCTCAGCATGGACGCCCTGGCCGCCGCGCCGCAGCCCAAGGCGGGCGCACGATGAGCGCTTGGGAAGCGGTGTTCACCATGCTCGGGCTGACGGCCATTTCGGTGCTGACGCGCTCGTTTTTCTTCATCTCGCGCCGCGAGTTGCCGCTGCCCGCCTGGCTGCAGCGGGGCCTGCGATATGCCCCGCTGGCCGCCTTGGCCGCCGTGGTGGGCCCCGAGGTGTTCATGCAAAAAGGCCATTGGATGGCCACGTGGCAGGATGCGCGCCCCTGGGCGGCGGCGGCCGGGGCCGCGTATTTCTTTTGGCGGCGCAGCATCCTCGGCACCATCGTCTGCGGTATGGCCGTCTTGTTGCCCCTCAAATTGATCTTCGGTTGGTAAGTCACCGAACAGGCAAAAGCGGCCGCTTCGTGTCCAATCAAGCGGAAACCGGTTGGTAACCCGTTCTGGCCGGGCCGTCCCTAGAATCCTCCACCACTCTGTGAGCATCATGAACGTCATCCGTTTTGAAAATCTGGCGGCCCAAGGCCGCGTGGCCGGCCAGCGCGTGTTCATCCGCGCCGATTTGAACGTCCCGTTCGACGACGCCGGCCACATCTCTGAAGACACCCGCATCCGTGCCTCGGTGCCTTGCATCCAACTGGCACTCAAGGCCGGTGCCGCCGTCATGGTCACCAGCCACCTGGGCCGCCCCACCGAAGGCGAGTTCAAGCCCGAGGATTCGCTGGCCCCGGTGGCCAAGCGCCTGGGCGAGCTGCTCGGCCGCGAGGTGCCGCTGGTCTCCAACTGGGTCGACGGCGTCACCGTGGCCCCGGGCCAGGTGGTGATGCTCGAAAACTGCCGCGTCAACAAGGGCGAAAAGAAGAACGACGAGACCTTGTCGCGCAAGATGGCCGCCCTGTGCGACATCTTCGTGCACGACGCTTTCGGCACCGCCCACCGCGCTGAGGCTTCGACCTACGGCATCGCCCAATACGCCAAGATCGCCTGCGCCGGCCCGCTGCTGGCCGCCGAGATCGATGCCATCAGCAAGGCGCTGGCCAACCCCAAGCGCCCGCTGCTGGCCATCGTCGCCGGCTCCAAGGTCAGCACCAAGCTGACCATCCTGCAGGCGCTGTCCAAGAACGTCGACGGCCTGATCGTCGGCGGCGGCATCGCCAACACCTTCTTGCTGGCTGCCGGCAAAAAGATTGGCAAGAGTCTGGCCGAACCTGATCTGATCGACGACGCCAAGGCCGTGATCGCCTCGATGGCGGCGCGCGGCGCGGCCGTGCCCATCCCTGTGGATGTGGTCACCGCCAAGACCTTCAGCGCCGATGCCGTGGCCACCGTCAAGGATGCCGATGACGTGGACGACGACGATCTGATCCTCGACATCGGCCCCAAAACGGCTGCCATCTTGGCCGCCCAGCTCAAGGCCGCTGGCACCATCGTCTGGAACGGCCCGGTGGGCGTGTTCGAGTTCGAGGCCTTCTCGCACGGCACCGAAACCGTCGCCCGCGCCATTGCCGACAGCGACGCCTTCAGCATCGCCGGCGGGGGCGACACCCTGGCCGCCATCGCCAAGTACGGCATCGAGAAGCAAGTGAGCTACATCTCGACCGGCGGCGGCGCCTTCCTGGAAGTGCTGGAGGGCAAGACCTTGCCGGCCTTCGAGATCCTGCAACAACGTGCGGCCGGTTAAACCGCCTGCCCCACGCAAGGGGCGCGCTGCCAAAGCGGCGCACCCCGTGAGCGCGCTCGCGCCGGCCTTGCTGCCGGCCGAGCGTGCGTCCCTGGCGCAGGTCGCTTCGGCCTCCGTTGAACCCAAGAACAATCCCCAGCCTCTGGAGACGAACATGACCCGCGCCACCAAAATTGTTGCCACCCTCGGACCCGCGTCCAACTCGCCCGAGATTCTCGAAACCATGATCCGCGCCGGCGTGGATGTGGTGCGCCTGAACTTCTCGCACGGCAAAGCCCAGGACCACATCGACCGCGCCACCATGGTGCGCGAGGCCGCGGCCCGCGCCGGCAAAGAAGTGGCCATCATGGCCGACCTGCAAGGCCCGAAGATCCGCGTCGGCAAGTTCGAAGGCGGCAAGACCGAGCTGATCCCCGGCCAGAAGTTTGTGCTCGACGGCGCCACCACCGAACTCGGCACCAACGAGCGCGTCGGCCTCGACTACAAAGACCTGCCGCGCGATGTGAAACCCGGCGACACCCTGCTGCTCAACGATGGTTTGCTCAAGCTCACCGTTGACCTGGTGCAGGGCGAGCAGGTGCACACCACCGTCGTCATCGGCGGCGAACTCTCGAACAACAAGGGCATCAACAAGGCCGGCGGTGGCCTGACCGCCCCGGCGCTGACCGCCAAGGACATGGAAGACATCAAGACCGCGATGTCCTTCCAGTGCGAGTACCTGGCCGTGAGCTTCCCGAAAAACGCCACCGACATGGAAATGGCGCGCCAACTGGCCAATGTGGCCGGTGAGCCCTGGCGCCACAAGCCGGCCATGATTGCCAAGATCGAGCGCAGCGAAGCCATTCCCGTGCTCGATCAGATCCTGCGCGCCTCTGACGGCATCATGGTCGCGCGTGGTGACTTGGCCGTGGAGGTGGGCAACGCCTCGGTGCCCGCGCTGCAAAAACGCATGATCCGCATGGCACGCGAGATGGACAAGGTGGTGATCACCGCCACGCAGATGATGGAGTCGATGATCGTCAACCCGGTGCCCACCCGCGCCGAAGTGAGCGACGTGGCCAACGCCGTGCTCGACGGCACCGACGCCGTGATGCTCTCGGCCGAAACCGCGGCCGGCAAGTACCCGGTGGAAACCATTCAGCAAATGGCCGCCATCGCCTTGGAAGCTGAAGCGGCCGACGACGTGACGCTGGAAACCGACTTCACCAACAAGAAGTTCGGCCGCATCGACCAATCGATCGCCATGGGCGCGCTGTTCACCGCCCACCACCTGGGCTGCAAGGCGATCTTGGCGCTGACCGAATCGGGCTCCACCGCGCTGTGGATGAGCCGTCACAACGTCAAAGTGCCGATCTACGCACTCACGTCCAAGAAGCAAAGCCAGCGCACGATGACGCTGTACCGCAATGTGCGCCCGCTGCTGATGCCTCAGTACAACGACCGCGACGTGGCCCTGGCCAAGGCCGAGGCCCTGCTGGTGGAGCGCGGCGTGCTGCGCCCGGGTGACACCTATGCCATCACCTGCGGTGAGCCCATGGGCTACCCCGGCGGCACCAACATGCTGAAGGTCTGCCGCGTCGCCTGATCGCGCTGTACCCCCATCGAAACCCCCTGTCGCCGCGTGCTGCAGGGGGTTTTTTTCGTCCTGCCATCTGGGGTCTCCCCCCGATATCCGTGTTCGCCGTCACGGTGAGCCCCGCTAGAATCTGCCGATTACGACGCGGTTACATCGCCAGCGTTTGTGCCAGTTTTTCAACTCTCAGGAGACCTTCATGGCTCTCGTTTCCATGCGCCAACTGCTGGACCATGCCGCCGAACACGGCTATGGCATTCCGGCCTTCAACGTCAACAACCTGGAGCAGGTGCAAGCCGTGATGATGGCGGCCGATGAGGTCGGCGCCCCGGTCATCCTGCAAGCCAGCGCGGGCGCCCGCAAGTACGCCGGTGAAGCCTTCATCAAGCACCTGATCCAAGCCGCAGCCGAGGCCTACCCGCACATCCCCATGGTGATGCACCAGGACCACGGCCAAAGCCCGGCGATCTGCCAAGCTGCCATCGACCTGGGCTTTGGCTCGGTGATGATGGACGGCTCGTTGCGCGAAGACGGCAAAACCCCCTCGTCCTTTGAGTACAACGTCGAAGTCACCCGCAAGGTGGTGGACTTGGCCCACAAGGTTGGCGTCACCGTCGAAGGCGAGCTCGGTTGCCTGGGCAACCTGGAAACCGGTGAAGCCGGTGAAGAAGACGGCATCGGTGCCGTGGGCAAACTCGACCACAGCCAGATGTTGACCGACCCGGAAGAAGCCGCCACGTTCGTGAAGGCCACGCAACTTGACGCCTTGGCCATCGCCATTGGCACCAGTCACGGCGCCTACAAGTTCACCCGCAAGCCCACGGGCGACATCCTGGCCATCAGTCGCGTCAAAGAGATCCACGCCCGCCTGCCCAACACCCACCTGGTGATGCACGGCTCCTCGTCGGTGCCGCAAGAGCTGCTGGCCATCATCAACCAGTACGGCGGTGCGATGAAAACCACCTACGGCGTGCCGGTCGAAGAGATCCAAGAGGCCATCAAGCACGGCGTGCGCAAGATCAACGTCGACACCGACATCCGCTTGGCGATGACCGGCGCGGTGCGCAAGTTCTTGTTCGAGAACCCCGACAAGTTCGATGCCCGCGAGTGGCTCAAGCCCGCCCGCGAGGCGGCCAAGGCGGTGTGCAAGCAGCGTTACATGGAGTTCGGCTGCGAGGGCCAAGCCCGCGGCATCAAGCCCCTGCCATTGATCAGCATTGCTGCCCAATACGCCAGCGGTGAGTTGGCGCAACGCGTGGTCTGATCTGCCACACCACAGGGCGTTTCGCACGCCCCTGCGATCTGCTGAGGCCCACCTTTGGTGGGCTTCGTTGTATCCGCCTTCCGGGTGAGGCACGATGGGTGGGCGCACCTTTTACAATCCCCCGGTGACTTCCAAACTCCTCAACAGTTCCATCACCTCGCTGCCGTTGCTCGCTCGCGGCAAGGTGCGCGACAACTACGCGGTCGGCGAGGACCGCATCCTGATGATTGCCAGCGATCGGCTCAGTGCCTTCGACGTGATCATGGGCGAACCCATTCCGGGCAAGGGCGCGCTGCTCACGCGCATGGCCTTGTTCTGGTTTGCGCAGTTGGGCCACATCGTGCCCAACCACCTCACCGGTGACGATCCCGAATCGGTCGTGACCGAGGCTGAGCGCGCGCAAGTGACGGGCCGCTCCATGCTGGTCAAGCGCTTGAAGCCCCTGCCCGTCGAAGCCGTGGTGCGCGGGTACCTGGCCGGCAGCGGCTGGAAGGAATACCAAGACAACGGCCAGGTTTGCGGCGTGCCGCTGCCTGCCGGCCTGAAAAACGCCAGCAAGCTGCCCCAGCCCATCTTCACCCCGGCCACCAAGGCCGAAATGGGCGACCACGACGAAAACATCGCCTTCGATCGCATGGTCGAGATCATCGGCCGCCCGTTGGCCGAGCAGGTGCGCGAGGTGTCGATCTGCCTCTACCAAACCGCGGCCGACATCGCGCTGGCCAAGGGCATCATCATCGCCGACACCAAGTTCGAGTTCGGCCTCGATGAGCACGGCACCCTGACGCTGATGGACGAGGTGCTCACGCCCGACTCCTCGCGCTTCTGGCCGGTCGAGGGCTACGAGGCTGCGTTCTCTGCTGGCCACAACCCGCCCAGCTACGACAAGCAGTTCGTGCGCGACTGGCTGGAGCAAGCCACGGTGGACGGCGCGCTGTGGAACAAGACGGCCCCGGCGCCAGCCTTGCCCGCGGCAGTGACCGACGCCACCGCGGCGAAGTACCTCGAAGCGCTGGAGCGCTTGGGCGCATGAGGGCGCGCGCGCTGTCTTCGGCAATGGCTCAGCCTGGGTGCGGCCTGCATCCGGCGGCGGAGTTTTTCGCATGACGACGGCTCGCGTTCCTGCCTCCAGGTTGCTGACGCGCCTTGAAGCAGCCATGGCCGCCACGCGCCAGCCAGTGGCGCTGGCGTGTTTGCGCGCTGAGCGCGCGGGACACATGGCGCGCCAAGGCCATATTGATTCGGCGCGCGAAGAAATCCAAGCGGTGCATGCACTGTTCGATCGCCAGCCGCATGTCGAGGTCAGCGCGTGGCTGTCGTTGGCCGAGGGTTTTTTGGCCTACTTCACCAACCTCAGCGACACGGCGCGCGACAAATTTCAGCGCGCGCATGCCCTGAGTCGCGCCAGCGGGCTGGCGCACCTGCAGGCGCTGAGTGCGGCGTGGTTGGCTCACATGGCCTACACCCGCTTTGACTTGGCCGCCATGGGCGCCCATCTGGCCGAGGCCCTGAGCACGGCCATTCCTGGGCAAAACAACGCTCGGGCGCGCGCTTGCTTGGTGGCGGGCACGGCCTACCACTATGCCGAGCGGCTCGATCTGGCCCAGATTTGGTACGCGAAGGCGCGGGTGGCCGCGGGGCAAGATGGCGACGAGGCCACGCTCAGCGCCTTGGCGCACAACATGGCTTGGCACCGCGGCAACCATGCGATGCAGGCGGCGGTGTTTGGTGGCGATGTGGGCGATCAAGCCCGGCACGCTCAGGCCGGTGCCGAAGCGTCGGGCAACTTTGACCAATGGATGGGCACCTCCTCGCTCGACGCGCTCGTGCCCATGCTGTGCGCGGTGGTCGCCTCTGCCCAGGGGCGCCATGCCGATGCCTTGGCGCTCTACGAGAAGCACCTCGACGACGCGCAGCGCCAAGGCTTGGGGCGCATGCGCGGCAATTTTCTGATCGACATGGCCTGGTGCCACTGGCACGTGGGCCAGGCCGACGTGGCCGAGCGTTTGGCCGAAGAGGGCATGGCGGCGCTGGACATCGGCATGCACGTGGACGACCGCGCAGTGGCGCATGGCCGGCTCGCGCAATTGCGCGGGTTGATGGGGCAGGCCGATGTGGCCGCAGACCATGCGCAGCAGGCCCGCACCGATTGGGTCTTGCACCAAGCGCTGCAGCGCCAGGTGATGGAGGCGCTTGATCGCGCCTTGCCGCCCGGCGGCCGCGAGTAGCGCGCAGGCTCCTGGGCCGCGCACTTTGCTGCGGCCCGTCTGCGCAGTGCGTGGACTCTTGACGCGCGAGAGTGCCGCCTGACCCTCAGTTCAGTTCAGTGCCATGCTGAGCTTGCGCCGGTACTGATCCACCACCGGGTTGGCAGGCGCGGTGTCCACCTTGCCGGCGATTTCGAGCGTGCTTTTCGGTGAGGCCGATTCGGCTTTGGCCGGCGCCGGTTTGCTCATCAGCTCCATGATGGCCACGCAGGTCTTGCGTGGCAGTTCATCGCGCCACTTCTTGTCGCGCATGATGATTTCGAGCAGCTCGTCCATCGCCTCGGTGTGGCGCTCCACCGCAAACAGGCATTGCGCCAGCTCGAAACGGGCGTCGAAGTCGCGGCGGTTGGCGGCGATGGCGGCGGCCAAGTCAGCCGGGCGCCGGGCTTGTTGCACCGCTTCGCAGGCCGCAATCCAGTGCCCCAGCGCGTTCAAGCGCGCATGTGGAATCACCTGGTGGGCCACTGGCTCGTAGGCGACGCGGGCCTCGGCCACGCGGCCCAGCTTCATCAGCGCCAGCAGGTAATCGGCGCGCGCTGCGTCGTTGGCCGGGTTGATGGCCACGGCCTCTTGCAGCTTCTCCAGCGCGCCCTCGGGGTCGCCTTCGGCCAGCAGTTCTTCCGCTTCAGCCACGTCATCGGCCGCCGTCAACTCGTCGGTGCTGGGCACGTGTTTGTCGAGAAACTCGCGGATCTCGGCCTCGGGCAGGGCGCCCACAAAACCGTCAACCGGCTGGCCTTCCTTGAACATCACACAAAACGGAATGCTGCGCACGCCAAACATCTGCGAGAGCTGGCCGGCAATTTGCTGCTGCTCATCGGCGTTGAGCTTGGCCAGCTTGAAGCGGCCAGCGTAGGCCACCTCCAGCTTTTCGAGCGTGGGTCCCAGGGTTTTGCACGGGCCGCACCACGGGGCCCAGATGTCGAGCAGCACGGGTTGCTGCAGCGAGGCGTGGATCAGCTCGGACTCGAAGTTCTGTGTGGTGATGTCGATCATGGGAAGGGCTCCGGGCAGCAAGCGTGCCCCTGGTCAGCAGTGAGTCAGAGATGCGGGCGCGCCGCCTACAATTCAAGCTTTCACCCAGCCTTTGGAGCGAGCCTTGAATCAGCCCGTCCCCGTGGTCGGCGTGGTGATGGGTTCCAGCAGTGACTGGGAAACCCTGCGCCTGGCCACCCAGATTCTCGCCGAGTTCGGCATCCCGTTTGAAGCCCGCGTGGTCTCGGCCCACCGCATGCCCGACGACATGTTTGCCTACGCCGAAAGCGCGGCCGATCGTGGCCTGCAAGCCATCATCGCCGGCGCCGGCGGTGCGGCGCACCTGCCCGGCATGTTGGCCGCCAAGACCACCGTGCCGGTGCTCGGCGTGCCCGTGGCCAGCCGCCACCTGCAAGGGGTCGATTCGCTGCACTCGATTGTGCAAATGCCCAAGGGCATTCCCGTGGCCACCTTTGCCATCGGTGCGGCGGGTGCGGCCAATGCCGCCTTGTTTGCCGTGGCCATGCTGGCCAACCGCGACCCGGCGCTGCGCCAGCAGCTCGATGCCTACCGTGCCCAACAAACCGAAGTGGCCCGCGCCATGAGCGCCGACCTCACATGAGCATGACCTACATCGCCCCAGGCGCTACCTTGGGCGTGATGGGCGGCGGCCAGCTTGGGCGCATGTTTGTGCATGCCGCTCAGCAGATGGGCTACTTCACCGCCGTGCTCGACGCCGACCCGGCCAGCCCGGCCGGCCTCGTGTCGCACCACCATGTGCAGGCCGACTACCTGGACGCTGCCGGCTTGGCCCAGCTCGCGCAAGCCAGTGCCGCCGTCACCACCGAGTTTGAGAACGTGCCTGCGGGCGCGCTCACCGCGTTGGCGGCCACGCGCCCGGTCGCGCCCGCGGGCCGGGCGGTGGCCGTGTGCCAAGACCGCGTCGCCGAGAAAACCCACTTCGCCACCAGCGGCGTGCCCTGCGCGCCGTACGCAGTGATCGAGACGGCCGCCCACGTGGCGGCCGTGGATGCGGCTTTGTTCCCTGCCATCCTCAAAACCTCGCGCCTGGGCTACGACGGCAAGGGCCAAGCCCGCGTCGCCGCGCCCGAGGCCTTGGCCGCGGCCTGGGCCGAGCTGGGCCAAGCGCCTTGTGTGTTGGAAAAAATGCTGCCGCTGGCCTACGAGGTCAGCGTGATCGTGGCGCGCGGCGCCGATGGCCAGGTGGTGCACTTCCCGCTGCAGCAAAACCTGCACCGCGACGGCATCTTGGCCGCCACGCAAGTGCCCGCGCCCAACCTCACGCAGGCGGTGCAAGACCGCACGGTGAGCTGGGCCGAGCAGATCGCCCGCTCGCTCGACTACGTGGGCGTGTTGTGCGTGGAGTTTTTTGTGCTGACCGACGGCAGCGTGGTCGCCAACGAGATGGCGCCGCGCCCGCACAACTCCGGCCACTACAGCGTCGACGCCTGCGATCTGTCGCAGTTTGACCTGCAAGTGCGCACCCTCACCGGCACGCCGCTGGTGGCGCCGCGCCTGCATTCGCCGGCGGTGATGCTCAACCTGTTGGGCGACCTGTGGTTTGCCGATGGCGCGAGCCAAGAGGTGACGCCGCCTTGGGCGGAATTGCTGGCGCTGCCCGGCGTGCACCTGCACCTCTATGGCAAAACCTCGGCGCGCCGCGGCCGCAAGATGGGCCACCTCACGGTGACCGCTGCCACGCTGGGCGGCGCCCGCGCGGTGGCGCTGCAGGTGGCCGAGCGCTTGGGCTTGTCCGCGTTCTGAGCGGGCCGCACGCACGCCATGAACGCACGGCCATGATCCTCGACGGCACCCAGGCGGCGGCCATTGCCCAGGCGGCGGACGCGTTGGCGGCGGGCCAGTTGTTGGGCCTGCCCACCGAAACCGTGTACGGCCTGGCCGCACGTGCCGATGACGACGCCGCCGTTGCGCGCATCTTTGCCGCCAAAGGCCGCCCGAGCGATCACCCGCTGATCGTGCACGTGGCCGATGTCGCCTCGGCCGAGGCCTTTGCGCACACGCTGCCGCCGCTGGCGCGCCGCCTGATGGCCGCGTTTTGGCCCGGCCCCATGACGGTGATCGTGCCGCGCCGGCCCGGTGTGGCTGCCGCCGCGGCCGGTGGGCAAACCACCGTGGGCCTGCGTTGCCCCGCACACCCGGTGGCTCACGCGGTGATCCGGGCCGCGGCCGCGCGCGGTGTGCACGGTGTGGCGGCGCCCAGCGCCAACCGCTTTGGCCGCGTCAGCCCCACCACGGCCGCGCATGTGGCCAGCGAGTTTGGCGACGCGCTGCTGGTGCTCGACGGCGGCGCCTGCGCGCTCGGCATCGAGTCCACCATCATTGATTGTTCGCGCGGTGCGCCAGTGTTGCTGCGCCCCGGCGTGCTCACTGTGGCGCAGATCGAGGCTGTGCTGGGTGAGCGCTTGCAGGCGCGCGATGCCGCTGCGCCGCGCGCCTCGGGCACGCTGGAGTCGCACTACGCGCCGCAGGCCAAGGTGCTGCTGCGCGCGGCCGAGGCGCTGGCTGTCACGGCCGCCACCGAGGCTTCACAGTGCTTTACCGGCGCGGTGTATTCTCGCCAGCCGCTGGCCCTGCCGGCGGCTTGGATGTGGCGCGCCATGCCCACCGATGCGGTGGCCGTGGCGCATGAATTGTTTGCGGTGCTGCGCGAGTTGGACGACCAGGCGGTCTCGCGCATCGTGGTGGAAACACCGCCGCCAGATGCTGCTTGGGATGGTGTGCGCGATCGCTTGCTGCGCGCCGCGGCATCTTGACGGTGGTGACTTTGCCGGCGCCGCTTTGCGGCATGGTCAGAGACCAGATCTCTTTTTCGGAGTGTTCATGAATTTCAAGGGATTGGGCCTTCGTGCCATCGCCTCGTTGGCCCTGTGCAGCACGCTCGCGTCTTGCGGTGGTGGCGACATCATTGAGCCGTTTGCCCCCACGCGCATCATTGCCTTCGGCGATGAGGCCAGCGTCATCGGCGTCAGTGGCACGGCCAAGTACACCATCAACGGCGCCGATTGCGCCGCCAACCCGATCTGGCTGCAGACCGTGGCCACGTATTACGGCTTGGCCTTGCCGGGTTGCTTGGGCACGGCCACCAGCACCACCAGCGTGATCCAGGCTGCACCCGGCGCCAAAGTGGCCGACTTGGCCACACAAGCGGCTCGCGTGACCGACTGGAACGCCACCACCCTCGCCACCGTGATGATCGGCACCAACGACATCAAGGACATCTTCGCCTCATACCTGGCCGACACCACCAGCAAGTCTGCGCGTTTGGACGATGCCGTGACCCGCGGCAAGGCCGTGGCCACGCAGGTGACGAACATCGTCAACGCCGGTGGCCGCGTGCTCGTGCTGACGGTGCCGAACCTCGGTATCTCACCTTACGGCCTGGCGCAGAGCACTGCCGACAAGGCAGTGCTCACCGAGATCAGCGACACCTTCAATTTGGCCATTCGCACCAACATCCCGAGCTCCGGCTACAAGGTGGGTTTGATCAAGCCGGACGAGTTGTTTCAGCAGCTCATCAACGTGAACACCACGTTCACGAACTACACCGCAGCTGCCTGCCCCGCGGCAGCCGCGCTGCCCGCGTGCAGCACCAGCACCACCGATCTGGCCAGCACCTGGGCCACCTACCTCTGGGCCGACAGCACCCAGCCCACGCCGCTGGGCCACTACCGCGTCGGTCTGGCCGCCGTCACGCTGCTGGCTCGCTTGCCGCTGTGATGACACCCGCGGCCGGGATCAGCGTGCTGCGGCACTGATCCGGTTGCTGTTGCCGCCGCTGCGCTTGAGCGGTGCGGCGTCGGCGGCCGGTGCGTTGCGATCGGCCTCCGCCGACGCCCACTGCACCAGCGCCTCCAGCGCGGGCCGCCCGGTCGGCGCCTGCGGGTGGTTGATCAAGCCCACCACCACCAAGCGTTTGCCGCTGGGTGTGAGCACATAACCGGCCATGCCGGTCACATCGCGCAGGGTGCCGGTCTTCATGTGGGCCCGGCCGGCGGCGGCTTGCGAGCGGCGCAAGGTGCCGTCCACGCCCGCCACCGGCAGTGACGACATCAGCTCCGACGCCGTTGCGCCTTGCCAGTTTTGGGTGAGCAACTGGCCCAGCAGCTGCGCGCTGATGCGGTTCTGCCGCGACAAGCCCGAGCCGTTGTCCACCACCGCCGCGCGGCCCGGCTCGCCCAGCCGATCGGCCAGCCACTGCTGCAACCACTCGCGCGCAGCCTCGGGCGTGCCTTGGCCGCGCTGCGTGAGCCCCAGCGTCAAAAACAGCTGCTGCGCCATCACGTTGTTGCTGTATTTGTTGATGTCGCGCACCACCTCGGCCAGCGGGGGCGAGCTGACGGTGAAGCTGGGCGCCAGGCCAGTCGGCGCGTTGCCATCGCGCACCTTGCCGCTGAGGCTGCCGCCCACCTCTTGCCACACGCCCGCCACGGCGCGCGCGTTGAAACTCGCCGGGTCAGCGTAGGCCAGTGGCCAGGCCTGCTCGCCACACGCGGCCGGGTAGCGGCCGGCAAAGTGCACCTTCTGCGGGTCGCTCACCTCGGCGCGCAAGGCGCCGCGCCAATCGCCACACGCGCCATCGGCGAGCGGCACGGTGGCATCAACGGCCACGCCCGCCAGCGGCGGCTCGGCGCTGATGGCCACCACGCCGCGGCCGGGGTCGGGCGTGAAGGTGAGCACCAGCGCCTTCAGGTTCACCATCAGCGCATCCGGCCCCACGTTGTAGGGCTTGCTCGGCTCACCATCAAACTCGCCCGGCGGCGGCGTGGGCACGCGAAAGGCGCTGCGGTCGAGCAGGATGTCGCCGTGGATCTCGCGCACGCCCGATTGCCGCACCCGGTGCAGCAGCAGCCACAGCCGCTCCACCACCAGCTTGGGGTCGCCCTGGCCCTGGATCACCAGATCGCCATCCAGCACGCCATTGGCGCGCAGCGTGCCCTGCAGCCACACGGGCGTGCGCCACTGCCAGGCGGGGCCCAGCGTGTCGAGCGCGGCGGTGGTGGTCAGCAGCTTCATCAGCGAGGCCGGGTTCATCGGCTGCTCGGCGCGCCAGCTCAGGCGGGTGCGCGCGCCGTCGTCGCCCAGGTCGAGCACCAGGGCCGACAGCGCCTCGCGCGGAATGTGGGCGCGCTGCAAGGCCGCATCCACCTCCGCTGGCAGCACGCCGGCCGCGTGGGCGAGTGGGGTGAGGCCCAGCAGGCCCAGGCTCAACAACATCAAACAGGGCAGGGCACGCAAGGTCATCCGAGCATGATCGCATGGCCCCGTTTCACGCTTGCCGTGGCGCCCCACAGCCGCGGGGGCGCGGGCAGGTCACCTAAACTCAGGCCCATGACCCTTGCCCCAGGCCCCTGCTCGCCCGCTCTGCTGGCCTTTGACACTGCCACCGACTGGATGAGCCTGGCCTTGAGCGCGCGCGGCCGGGTGTGGACCCACGAGGCCGAGGGCGGCGCCAAAGCCTCCGTGGCCTTGATCCCCGCCGTGCTGGCCTTGCTGGCCGAGGCCCATGTCACCCTGGCCGAGCTCGATGCCATCGCCTTTGGCCGCGGCCCGGGCGCCTTCACCGGCCTGCGCACCGCCTGCTCGGTGGCGCAAGGCTTGGCCCTGGGGGCCGACAAGCCCGTGCTGCCCATCGACACCTTGTTGACCGTGGCCGAGCACGCCCGCGCCGGCGCGCCCGAGGCGCACATTTGGGTGCTGATGGACGCACGCATGAATGAGATTTACGCCGCCCACCACCGCTTTGCCGATGGCCGCTGGCAGACCTTGGCCGCGCCCATGCTCACCAACGCTGCGGCGCTGAACGCGCTGTGGGCCGAGCCGGGTGCCGCGCCGCAGTGGGTGGCCGGCAGCGCCATCGCCGCTTTTGGCGAGGCGCTGCACCTGGGCGCCGCCCAGCGCAGCCCTCAGGCCGCCCCGCGCGCCGCCGCCATGCTGCCCTTGGCCGAAGCCGCGTGGGCTGCCGGCGCCGCCGTGGACGCCGCCCTGGCCCTGCCGCTCTACGTGCGCGACAAGGTGGCGCAAACCACGGCTGAGCGCGAGGCCGTGCGCGCTGTGGCGGCGGCAGCGGCCGTCCCGATCGGTGCCGCGCCATGAGCACCTGCCTGCAGCGCAGCTTGGTGCCCATCACCGCCACCACGCTCGACGCGGTGGTCGACATCGAGCAGCGCGCCTACCCCTTCCCGTGGACCCGCGGCAACTTCATCGACTCGCTGGCCGCCGGCTACGAAGCACAGATGCTGCGCGGCAAGAGCGGCGAGGTGCTGGGCTATTTTTTGGCGATGGAGGGCGTGGACGAAATGCACCTGCTCAACATCGCCGTCGACCCGCGCGTCCAAGGCCAGGGCCATGCGCGCTGGATGCTCGATCAACTGGTGAGTCTGTGCCGGCGCCGCCACGCGCCGCAGCTGTGGCTCGAAGTGCGGCCCAGCAACGGCAGCGCCAAGGCGCTTTACGAGCGTTATGGTTTCGAAGAAGTGGGCCGCCGCAAAGGCTATTACCCCGCCGGCCCCGGCCAACGTGAGGACGCGATCGTGATGGTGTTCAACCTGCCGCCCGATGCCGCAGCCCCCGCCCGCGAGGTGCAGCCATGACGTGGAGCGAGCGCCAACGCGCCATGCTGGCCGAGATGGGCATCCCGCTGTGGTTCCCCGAGTCCACGGTGGGCGAGGCCTTGGCCTCGCCCACCGAGCGCGGGGCCCCAGCCGCGAGCGGCGCCACGCGCGCCCCGGCTGACGGTGCCACGGCTCGGCCCCCGGCTGCACCGCCTGCCGCACACCGCGACACCCCGCCAGCAGCAGCCGTGGCGCCAGCCACACCAGCACGCGCCGAACGACCCAGTGCACCGCCGCCAGCGGCGTCAGCCGGTGCCGCGCCCGTTTCAGTGCGCGTCGCGCCCGCCGTGCACGTGGCCCCTGTCCACGTGCACCGCCCACCCGCCGCCCCCTCCGAGGTCGACGCGCTCGACTGGCCTGCCCTGCGCGCAGCGGTGGCTGCGTGCACCGCCTGCGGCCTCAGCGGCACGCGCCAACAGACCGTGTTTGGCCTCGGCCACGCCCAAGCGCACTGGATGATCGTGGGCGAAGCGCCGGGCGCCGAAGAGGACCAGCGCGGCGAGCCCTTCGTGGGCAAGTCGGGCGAGCTGCTCGACAACATGTTGCGCGCCATCGGCCTCTCGCGCGACGACGGCCCGCCCGACCAACAGGTCTACATCGCCAACACCCTGAAGTGCCGCCCGCCGGGCAACCGCAACCCGGCCGCAGACGAGTTGCAACAGTGCGAGCCCTTCCTCAACCGCCAGATCGCGCTGGTGCAGCCGCGCATCATCCTGGCCATGGGCCGCTTCGCGGTGCAAAGCCTGCTGCGCAGCGACGAGCCCATCGGCAAGCTGCGCGGCCGCGTGCACACCTACCAAGGCGTGCCGCTGATCGTCACCTACCACCCCGCCTACCTGCTGCGCCAGCCGCTCGACAAGGCCAAGGCCTGGGACGATTTGTGTTTGGCTGCGCTGACGTTGGCGGAGCGCTCCAGCCCGCTCAGTACCTCTCCCACACCACCCCATCGTCCGTGATCAGCGCATCCAGCGGCAGGTCGTTGGGCTCGCCGCGCAGCATGGGCACAAAACCGTTGGAGTAACACAGGCCCACGGTGATCGGCCGGGGCTGCAGGGCCGCCACCGTGCGGTCGTAAAAGCCGCCGCCGTAGCCCAGGCGCACGCCGCCCGGGCCGTAGCCCACGCACGGCAAGATCAGCATCTCGGGCTCAAACACCTCGGTGCCCTTGGGCTTGGGGATGTCGTAGGCATCGAGCTCGGTCGGGCAGCCGGGGTACCAGACATGGAAGTTCAGCGAGCCTGCCACCTTGTCGACCACCGGCAGGCCGATGCGGCGTGATTCGTCGGCCTCGGCCCAGCGGTAGAGCGCCGGCAGCGGGTCGAACTCGCCCTTGATGGGCCAGTAGCCGCCAATGGTTTTCTCGCGCCGGCTGGCCAGCCACACCCGCAGGGCCGCCTGCAGGTTGACGGCGCGCTCCAAGCGGTCGGGCAAAGCCTGGCGGGCGGCAGTGAGCTTGGGGCGAAGGGCATCTCGGTCTATGGGGAGCATGAACATCCAGACGGCGTGAGAGAGTGATCCTCATTGTGCAAGACTCAGCGGCCTGTTGCCGCCCGAGTTGCTGCACCCCGATCACCCACGCAAACGCCATGCCCAGCCGAGCCCTTGCCCCGCCGCCCCACACCGCCCGCCACGAGCTTGCCGACTTCTGCGCCGAGTTGCTGAGCCCGCTCGGCCCGGTGCGGGTGCGGCGCATGTTCGGCGGCCATGGGTTTTATGTGGACGGTCTGTTCATCGCCCTCATTTTTGAGCAGCAGTTTTTTCTCAAAACCGACGCCAGCATCCAAGCGCAGTTTGAGGCAGCGGGTGGCCGGCCGTTTCGCTACGAAGGCCACGGCCGCGTGGTGCAAATGAGCTACTGGACACCGCCCGAGGAGGCCCTGGAATCGCCTGCCGCCATGCTGCCCTGGGCGCGGCTGGCCATGGCCGCCGCGCTGAAGGCGCTCAATGCGGCGGCCGCCAAGAAAAAGCGGGCGCCCGCTGCAAAGGTGGCCCGCGCCGCCCCGGCTGCGGCCGTCAAGCCGGCGAGCCCTGCGGGCACGGCGCCGAAGTCGGCCGCCAAACCTGCCAGCAAGCGCGCGCCCAAGCGATCACCCGGCTGAGCGCACCCGGCCGCCGCGCACAGGCGCTGGGCGGCACCAGCAGCTCGAACGCCGCGGCCTCGCTGCCCCAGCCTTCGAGCACCCACTCGCTGCCGCCGGGCAAGGCCAGCCCCTCGCCCGCCTGCAGCACCACATCTTCCGATGCCGTGGCGCCGCCGGCCGGCAGCGACCGGGTCAGCCAGAGCGCGCCGCAGCGCGCCTGCAGCCAGCGTCCACCGGGGCCCACGGGCAAGCGCAGGGCTTGGCCGGCGGGCAGGGTCCACGGTGCGGCCGAGCGGCTGGATTGTTGCGAGATGGGCATGGACGACAAGCGGGTCATGACGGGGCTCCTGGGGAAATTCATGCTGTGAATCGTAGACAGACGCCGCGCCGTCGTCCAATGACTTCCCTGTGCACCATTGATACCATTCGCTCATGAATCCAGGGCGCCAACGCCCCCTCTCTGTCGGCCCTCTGCGGGCGTTTGAAGCCGTGGCGCGCCGCTTGAGTTTTCGCGCTGCGGCCGAGGAGCTGTATCTCACGCAATCGGCCGTGAGCCGGCAGATTCGCGCGCTGGAGGACGAGATCGGCGCCTCGCTGTTCTCGCGTGGCACCCGCCATGTGGAGCTCACGGCCGAGGGCGCGCTGCTGCTGCGCGCCGTGCTGCCCGCGTTGGAGCGGCTCGACAGCGCGGTACACAGCGTGCGCCAAGGCCGCGGGCGCAAGGTGGTGAGTGTGAGCACCTTCGCGTCGTTTTCCAGCCTGTGGTTGATTCCGCGGCTGAGCGAGTTTCAGCGCGTGCGGGGCGACATCGACATCCGCGTCTCGGCCAATGACCGCTTGGTCGACCCCGCCGATGGCGACATCGACCTGCTGCTGCGCTACGGCCCGCCCGCGGTGGCGCCTGCGGGCGCGCAGCGCCTGTTTGGCGAGGTGCTCACGCCGGTGATGGGCCGCTGGCTGGCCGACCAGGTGGCGCGCGGTGTGGCGCCGCCGCTGTCACAGCCAGCCGATTTGGCCCAGCACCTGCTGGCCGAAGAAGAAGACGAGCGCCCCAGCTCCACCCCGCTGCACTGGCGCCACTGGCTGCATCAACACGGGCTGCCGGGCCTGCAGCCGCAGCGCTGGCTGGTGTTCAACTTCACGCACCAGCAGGTGCAGGCCGCCGCCTCGGGCCAAGCGATTGCGCTCGGCCGCTTGCCCATGGTGGCCGACATGCTGGCGCGCGGCGAGCTGGTGGAGCCGTTTGGCACGGCCGGCCGGCAAGACTCGGAGAACAGCTACTGGCTGCTCTTCAGCGACGCCGGGCGCGAGCGTCCCGAGGTGATCGAGTTTGCCCACTGGGTGCTGGCGCAGGCGGCGCTGACGCGCGAGGCGATGGGCGCGCCGGCGTGAGGGAGGGGGGTCAGCCGCCCACCACGCCCAGCTCGGTGATCACGAGCGCCAGCGGCTGGTCGTGCGCTTCGGGCCGCAGTTGCGCATCTGTCAGCGCCGCACACGACCACGCGACGCCAATGGCCGTCACATGCGGATGTTGGGCCAGCCAGCGGTCAAAGTAGCCGCCGCCATAGCCCAGCCGAAAGCCGCTGGGCGTGTAGCCCACGCAAGGCACCAACACCACATCGGGCACCACCTCGGCGCCCTCGCAGCTGGCAATGCCGCACTCATCGCGCACCACACTGGGCTCACCGTCCCAGCGTCGGTAATGCATCAATCGGCCCGCCTTGAAGGCATACGGCAAGGCCCAGGGCGTGTCATCGACAGAAAACCCCGCCGCATCGTCGGCTTCGCTGTCGGCGAGCAAGGCGGTCACTGCGTTAAATTCAGAGCCTATGGCGCTGTAAACACCCAACAGCGTCGGCTCCAGCTGGCCCAACACCTGCTTCAGGTGTCCAGCCAAGGCCAAGCTCGCTGCGCCCGCTTCCGGGCGCGCTCCAAATACATCCCGCGCGGCCATCAATTGGCGGCGCAACGCAGCACGGTCGGTGCCGCCTTCGGGCGCAGTGGTCGTGGTGCTCATGATGGGTTCTTGCTCATGTTCTGTTTGAATCGACTCGGGGCTTTGAAAGCCATGCCATCTCAAGCTGCCAAATCAGTGTACGGGAGCCTGTGCCTGGCCCTGGGCCTGCTGGCCAGCAGCTCGGCCATCGCGCCGGTGCGCGCCGAGCCCGGCGACGCGCTGGTGCAAGAAGCGCGCGACGTGCTGCGCAAGCGCGACAAAACCCGCTTGGCGCAGCTGCGCGCCGCCACCCTGGCCCAGCAGCACCCGCTGGCCCAGTGGGTCGACTACTGGGAGCTGAACAACCGCCTGAGCGACGCCAGCGTCGACGAGGTCGAGGCCTTTTACGCGCGCTGGCCGGCGAGTTATGTGGAAGACCGCTTGCGCAACGACTTTTTGCTCGAGCTGGGCAGGCGCCGTGACTGGGCCGCGTTTGCGCGCGACTTTCCGCGCTTTCGCATGAACGACGACCGCGAGGTCAGCTGCTACGCGCTGCTCACCGACCACCTCGCCGGCAAAGGCGTGACGCCCGAGGCCGCACGCGGCGCGTGGCTGGCCCAGCGCGACGCCGACAACGGCTGCAACCTGATGGCCAAGACGCTGATGGACGACCGCGTGCTCACGCCTGCCGACGCCTGGCAAAAAGCCCGCTGGGCGCTCGACGCCAACCGCCCACGCGCCGCGCAACTCGCCGTGGTGCTGGCCGCGCCCAGCAGCAGCGCCGCCATCAATGAGCTCAACGATGGCCCGGCGCGTTACCTGCGCCGCGCCTCGGCCGCCGACCGCACCGGGGCCGAGCTCGCCACGCTGGCGCTGATCCGCCTGGCCGGCACCGACGCCGCCGACGCTGCCGCGCAACTCACCGAGCGCTGGGAGCGCGCGCTGCCCGCCGACCTGGCCGGCACCGCCTGGGCGGCCGTGGCCAAACAAACGGCCCTCAAGCTGCTGCCCGAGGCCAGCGACCAATACCAGCGCGCCACCCTGGCGGGCAAGGGCCAAGTGGCCGAGGCCAGCTGGCCCGCTGACACCCTGGGCTGGAAGGTGCGCGCCGCGCTGCGCGCCAACCAAGGCGCCGGCCGCTGGCAGCAGGTGATGCAAGCCATCGACGCCATGCCCGCGGCTGAGCAGCGCGACCCCACTTGGCTGTACTGGAAGGCCCGCGCCCTGCAAACCCTGGCGCGCGACTCGCAAGACGGCGCCGCGCTGCGCCAGCAGGCCCAGGCGCTGTTGTCCACACTCGCCGGCCAGTACCACTTCTACGGCCAGCTCGCCACCGAAGAGCTCGGCCAGCCGCTGCCATTGCCGCCCGCGCCACGCCCGCTCAGCCGCGCCGAGCGCGACGCCGCGGCCAAGCTGCCCGGCTTCCAGCGCGCCCTGCAACTGATTGCACTCGGCCTGCGCAACGAAGGCGTGCGGGAGTGGAACTTCAGCCTGCGCGACCTCAGCACCGACCGCGAGCTGCTGGCCGCAGCGCAGTTGGCCTGCGACCGCGAGGTGTGGGACCGCTGCATCAACACCAGCGACCGCACCCGCACCGAGATCGACATGAACCAGCGCTTCCCGCTGCCCTTCCGCAACGCAGTGGTGGCGCAGGCGCGCAACATCGGGCTCGACCCGGCGTATGTATATGGCCTGATCCGCCAAGAGTCGCGCTTCGTCACCGACGCACGCTCGGGCGTCGGTGCCTCGGGCCTCATGCAAGTGATGCCCGCCACCGCACGCTGGACGGCCAAGCGCGCCGGCCTCAACGTCAGCCCCGACGACCTGCACGACCGCGACACCAACATCCTCATCGGCACCCACTACCTGAAGTACGTGCTCGACGACTTCGGCGGCTCGCAGGCCATGGCCGCCGCCGCCTACAACGCCGGCCCCGGCCGCCCGCGCCGCTGGCGCGAAGGTGCCACGCTCGACACGGCCGCCTGGGCCGAGAACGTGCCTTTTGCCGAAACCCGCGACTACGTGAAAAAGGTGCTCAGCAACGCCACTTTCTACGCCGGCCTGTTGGGCAACGGCCAGCCCGCCTCGCTGAAAACGCGCTTGGGCCAAGGCATCGGCCCGCGCGACCCCGCAGCGGCCACGCCCAACAAAGACCTGCCTTGATCCCCTTGTCATTTCGTTCCCGTCACCCCACCGGCACCCACCCCATGCGCAATATCCTGATCCTCGGCGGCACCGGCTTTGTGGGCCGTGCGGTGTGCGAGCGCCTGGTGCAAACGGGCCTGGGCGAGGGCGGCCACCTCACGGTGCCCAGCCGCCGCCCGCAACGCGCACTCAAGTTGCAAACGCTGCCCGGCGTGCGCGTGGTGGCGGCCGATGTGCACCGCGATGCCGACCTCGATGCGCTGGTGGCCGAGGCCGATGCGGTGGTCAACCTCGTGGCCATCTTGCACGGCAGTGAAGCTGCGTTTGAGGCCGTGCATGTGGGCCTGCCGCGCCGCTTGGCGGCGGCGTGCCAGCGTGCGGGTGTGAAGCGCCTGGTGCATGTCAGCGCACTCGGTGTGGGCCCCAATGCACCGTCCCATTACCTGCGCAGCAAAACCGCCGGTGAGGCCGTGTTGCGCGCGGCGCACCTCGACCTCACCGTGCTGCGCCCCTCGGTGATCTTTGGCGAGGAAGACCGCTTTCTCAACCTGTTTGCATCGCTGCAGGCCGTATTCCCGCTGATGCCTTTGGCCGGTGCCCACGCGCGCTTCCAACCCGTGTGGGTGGGTGACGTGGCCGAGGCCATCGTGCGCTGCCTGCACACACCCAGCACCGTGGGCGACACGTATGAGCTGGCCGGCCCCGCCGAGGCCACGCTCGGCCAACTCGTGCGCGCGGCCGGCGCCTGGGCCGGCCACCCGCGCACCATCGTGCCCTTGCCCGAGGCACTGGGCCAGCTGCAAGCGCTGGCCATGGCCGTGTTGCCCGGCGAGCCGCTGATGTCGCGCGACAACCTGGCCTCCATGCGCGTGCCCAATGTGGCCACCGGCACCTTGCCGGGCTTGACCGAGCTGGGCATCGCCCCGGCCTCGCTGCAAGGCGTGATGCAGCCTTGGCTGAGCGGCCGCAGCGGTTGCACGCGGCTCGACGTGCTGCGCCGGCATTGACCGCACGGCATCACTGCGATGCGGCGAACTCACCCATGCGGTGAGGCCGGGCCGCTAGCATCGATGCACCAAGGAGAACGACCCCATGCAACTCATCATCGGCAACAAGAACTACTCGTCCTGGTCCATGCGCCCCTGGGTGCTGCTACGCCAGGCTGGCATCGCCTTTGAAGAAGTGAAGGTCCGCTTCGACAGCTTTGCCGCGGACTCCACCTTCAAAGCCCAACTGAACGCCGTGAGCCCCGTGGGCAAAGTGCCCGTGCTGGTGCTGGACGGTGGCCACGCGGTGTGGGACACGCTGGCCATTGCCGAGACCGTGGCCGAGCTGTTCCCCGCCGCGCAACTGTGGCCGGCCGAGCCCCACGCCCGGGCCCGCGCGCGCTCGGTGTGCGCCGAATTGCACAGCGGGTTTGTGCCGCTGCGCAGCCACTTCCCCATGAACATCGAAGCCGCGCTGCCCGAGGTGGGCGCCCGCGTGCTGGCTGAACAGCCCGCCGTGCGCGCCGATCTCGACCGCCTGTTCGCGATGTGGACCGAGCTGCTGCAAGCCCATGGCGGCCCGCTGCTGTTTGACCACTTCACGATTGCCGACGCGATGTACGCCCCCGTGGTGATGCGCCTGGTGACTTACGGCGTGCCGCTGCCGGCCCCCGTGGCCGCTTACGTGGCCGCCGTGCAAGCCCTGCCGGGTGTGGCCGCCTGGGTGGCTGACGCGCGCGCCGAGCATGACTTCCTCGACTTCGAAGAGCCCTACCGAGAGGCACCCACGCCTTGAGCGCCTTGCCCTTCACCACCTACGAAGTGGGCGGCGCCGTGCGCGACCGCCTGCTGGGCCGCGCTGTGCACGACCGCGACTGGGTGGTGGTGGGCGCCACGCCCGAGGCGCTGCGCGCGGCCGGCTACCTGCCCGTGGGCAAAGACTTCCCCGTGTTTTTGCACCCCCACACGCGCGAAGAAGTGGCCCTGGCCCGCACCGAGCGCAAGACCGCCCCCGGCTACCACGGCTTTGCCTTCCACGCCGACCCGTCGGTCACATTGGAAGAAGATCTGGCCCGCCGCGACCTCACCATCAACGCCATGGCCCAGGCCGCCGACGGCACGCTGATCGACCCCTGGGGCGGCCAACGCGACCTGGCCGCGCGCGTGCTGCGCCACGTGTCGCCCGCGTTTGCCGAAGACCCGGTGCGCATCCTGCGGCTGGCGCGTTTCGCCGCCCGCTTTGACGACTTCACCGTGCACCCCGATACCTTGGCGCTGATGCAGGCCATGGTGGCCGCCGGCGAGGTGAACGCGCTGGTGGCCGAGCGCGTGTGGCAAGAGCTCGCACGCGGGCTGATGGAAGCGCACCCGAGCCGCATGTTCGAGGTGCTGCGCGCCTGCGGTGCGCTGGCCGTGCTGCTGCCCGAGCTGAACCGGCTCTGGGGCGTGCCGCAGCGGGCCGACTACCACCCCGAGGTCGACACCGGCGTGCACGTGATGATGGTGCTCGACATGGCCGCGCAACTGCAGGCCCCGCTCACCGCCCGCTGGGCCTGCCTGGGCCACGACCTGGGCAAGGGCAACACGCCGGCTGACGTGCTGCCGCGCCACATCGGCCACGAAGGCCGCAGCGAAAAACTCGTGCGCGCCGTGGGCCAACGCCTGCGCGCCCCCAGCGACTGCCAGGCCCTGGCCGAGCTGATGGCGCGCGAGCACAGCAATGTGCACCGCAGCGGCGAGTTTGGCCCGGCTGCCGTGCTGCGCCTCATTGAGCGCTGCGACGCGCTGCGCCGCCCCGAGCGTTTTGCCGAGCTGCTGCTGGCCTGCGAATGCGACGCCCGCGGCCGCCTGGGCTTCGAGGCGTCGGCCTACCCGCAACGCCCCCGCTTGGCCGCGGCATTGGCCGTGGTGCAGGCCGTGGACACCGCCAGCGTGGCCGCGGACGCGGCCGCACAGGGCAAAAAGGGGCCCGCAGTGGGGGACGCGATTGGCGCGGCGCGATTGCAGGCGCTGACCGCCGCGAGCCACTGCGGTGCGCCTTGATCGCGCTCAACCAGCCACGCACGCGCGCTCGTTCAGACCAACTTGCTGATCGCCATCGCCAAAAAACTCAGCAGCACGCTGCTCGCCACCGGGATGAAGATCTCGCGCCCGAACAGCCGAAAGCGGAAGTCGCCCGGCAGCCGCCCGAGGCCGATTTTTTGCAGCCAGCGGTGCAGGCCCTGGAAGACCATCAGCACCAGCAGAATCAACAGCAGCCAGCGGATCACAGCGTGTGCGTCCGGTCGCCCACCCTGAAGCCCAGCGGCGCTTGCAGCAGCGTGTCGTCGCAGCCGCGCGCCAGGCCAATCACCTTGAACAGCTCGCCCATCTCGTGCTCCGCAATCAGTTTGTGCGCGGGTGACGTCACCTGCGGCGGCTGGCCGTCCATCAGCGCAGGCAGGCCACAGTTCATCAAAAACCGCGCTTGCGAGGTGTAGCCCAGCACATCGAGCCCGGCTTCTTGCGCGGCCAGGGCGATGCCGGTGAAGTTCACGTGCGCGGTGATGTCTTTGATGCCCACATCGATCAGCGGGTTGTCGTCGGCCAGGTGCGCGCGGTGGCACATCAGCGTGCCGCCGGTGCGTTGCGGGTGGTAGTACTCGTGGGCGGGGAAGCCGTAGTCGATGAAGAAGGCCGCGCCGCGCCGCAGGTGCGCCGCGAGGGTGCTGATGAAGGCCTCGGCTTGCGGGTGCACCTCGGTCACGGTGCCGGGCACGAACACCAGTGGCTCGTCCACGGGTGGCTGCAGCGTGGTGGGGCGGTCGGCCCAAGTCAGGGTGTCACCACCTTCGGCAAACACCACCCCGCGCTCCCGCCACTGCTGACCATCGAAGTGGATCAGCTGCACCGGCATCGCGTCCAGAACCTCGTTGCCGACGATCACGCCGTCGATGTGCGCAGGCAGCGCGCTCACCCACTGCACGCGCTCGCCCCACGCGGCCAGGCGCTCGGCCTGGCGCGCACGCAGCGTGCTCGACAGATCGACGATGGTGTAGCGCGTGACGGGCTGGCCGAGTGCATCAAGCGCGCTCAACAGCTGCTCGGCCAAGGCGCCCGAGCCGGCGCCAAACTCCCACACCTCGCTGGTGCCACTGGCGGCCAAGGCCTGCGCCACTTGGCGGGCCAGGGCGGCGCCAAAGAGCGGCGACAGCTCCGGGGCGGTGACGAAGTCGCTGCCGGAGGAGGGCAGGTGGCCGAACTTGCGGCTGTGGTTGGCGTAGTAGCCCAGGCCCGGCGCATACAGAGCCAGCGCCATGAAGGTGTCAAACGGCAGCCAGTCGCTGCCGCGCTGCGCCATGGCCTCACGCAGGCGCTGCAGCAGCGCGGCCGATACACTGGCGGGTTGATTGGATGTCATCGCGCGATTGTAGAAACACCATGTCCCACCCTGTTGATTCCGCCGCGACGGCCCCCACCACCACGCGCCCTGTGGTGCTGGTGACGGGCGCGGCCAAGCGGCTGGGCCGGGCGATCGCGCTCGATCTGGCTGCGCACGGCTTTGACGTGGCCGTGCACTACCGCCACTCTGCCAATGAGGCCGAGGCCACCGTGGCCGAGCTGCAGGCGCTGGGCGCCCGCGCCGCCGCCTTTGGCGCCGACCTCAGCGACGAAGCCGCCTGCCGCGCGCTGCTGCCGGCCGTGATCGCCCACTTCGGCCGCGCCGATGCGGTAGTCAACAACGCGTCCACGTTTGAGTACGACACGCCGCAGACCTTCAGCCACACGGCGATGGATTTGCACTGGCGCGCCAACACCGCGCCCGCCGTGCTGCTGGCGCAGGCGCTGCATGCGCACCTCAGCGCGCGCGGCCCAGGTGCGCAAGGCTGCGTGGTCAACCTGCTCGACCAAAAGCTCTGGAACCCGAATCCGGACTATTTCTCCTACACCTTGTCCAAGGCCGCGCTGCAGTGCGCCACCGTGATGCTGGCGCAAGCGCTGGCGCCGGTGCTGCGCGTGTGCGGCGTGGCGCCGGGTGTGACGCTGATGTCGGGGCCGATGAGCGAGGGCGAGTTCAGCCAGGCGCACCGCATGACGCCGCTGCAGCGCTCCTCCACGCCCGACGACATTGCGCGCAGCGTGCGCTTCGTGCTCGAATCGCCCGCCATCACCGGCAGCACCTTGCTCGTTGATGGCGGCCAGCATTTGCAGGGCCAGTCGCGCGATGTGATGTTCTTGACGCCTTCATCTTTCTGATCTTTCTCTCTCTCACTTCAACCCCGAGACCCTCACCATGCAAAGCCTGCTGAGCAACCCCAGCCTGATGGACTGCCGCCGGCTGTTCCTGCGCAACTACGCGGTGTGGATCAACATCGGCGTGCACGACTTCGAAAAGAAGGGCGAGCAGCGCGTGCTGATCAATGTGGACCTCTACATCCCGCTGGCGCTCTCCACGCCCAAGGCCGACGAGCTGGCCGAAGTGGTGGACTACGACTTCATCCGCCGCACCATCGCCGAGCGCGTGGCGCAAGGCCACATCCACCTGCAAGAAACGCTGTGTGACGACGTGCTGCAGTTGATGCTGGCCCACCCGCGCGTGCGCGCCGCCCGCGTGTCGACCGAGAAGCCCGACGTGTACCCGGACTGCGACTCGGTGGGCTGCGAGGTGTT
>JBEAOO010000289.1:0-6989 GCA_041164825.1 Pseudomonadota bacterium
CCAGCCGGCGGCTTGCGCCTCGACGGCCGCCGCCAAGCCTGCCCAGCCTGCGCCCACCACCGCCAAGGTGCGCGGTGCCGCGGCTTGGCTCACCGGCCGCGCCAGTTGGTGCGCATGGCAATCCACAGCTTGCGCAGTGGGGTGAGCGAGGTGCGCTGGTGCAGCACCTGGAAGTTGTCGGCCTCAATCTCGCGCAGCAGCGTGCGGTAGATGTTGCCCATCATCAGCCCGGTTTTCTGCTGGGCGCGGTCGGCCTCGGGCAAGAGGGTCAGGGCTTCGTCGTAGGCGGCATGGGCCAGTGCCGCTTGGTGCTTCATCAGCGCGGTGAAGCGCTCGCTGTAGCCCCAGGGCGCGTCGCGCTTGAGCAGCTCGTGCGCTTTCACGTCAAACTGCTGCAGCTCCGACACCGGCAGGTAGATGCGGCCACGGCGCGCGTCGTCGCCCACGTCGCGGATGATGTTGGTGAGCTGCATGGCCAGGCCCAGGCGGTGCGCGTACTGCACCGTCACCTCGCTGCTGCGGCCAAAGATGTTGGCGGCGACCTCGCCCACGATGCCGGCCACCAAGTGGCAGTAGCGGGTGAGCGTGGCGCGGTCGAGGTAGCGGGTCTGCGTGAGGTCCATCTCGCAGCCTTCGATCACGGCCTCCAGGTGCCGCGCTTCGATGCGGTAGCTGGTGGTGTGAGGCATCAGCGCCTTCATGGCCGGGTGGCTGGGCTGGCCGGCAAAACTGGCGCCCACTTCTTTGCGCCACCAGGCGAGTTTGGTGGCGGCCAGGCTGGGGTCGGCGGTCTCGTCCACCACATCGTCCACCTCGCGGCAGAAGGCGTAAAAGGCGGTGATGGCCGCTCGCTGGGGCGGCGGTAAAAACAAGAAGGCGTAGTAGAAGCTGGAGCCACTGCGCGCGGCCTTGTCTTGCACGTATTGTTCAGGCGTCATGCGCGGATCAAAGAGGGAAGGGCGGCGCCGGGCCGCATGGTGAGGGCGCGCCAGCCGGTGACGGCCAGGTCGCGTGGGCCCAGGTGAGGTCGGGTGAGCACGGTGGCAAAGGCCAGGGCCTCGATTCTCTCAAGAATGCGCCAGCCGCCTTGCACCACGAGGCGCAATTCCCAGCCGGCGCGGCCGGGCAAGCGGTGGGCCAAGGGCGCGCCGAAGGTCATCAGCTCGCGTGCCCAGCGCACCAGCTCGGCCACCAGCGCGCGGGTGGCGGGGCTGTCTTGGCCGCGCAGCAGATCGGCGGGTGACACGGCAAAACGCGCGCAATCGCTGCGCGGCGCATACACCCGCCCGCGCGGCAGATCCACGCTGAAGTCTTGCCAAAAATTGGCCAGTTGCAGCGCCGTGCAAATGGCGTCCGATTGCTGCAGCGATGCGGCGTCGTTCACGCCATACAGATGCAGCAGCAAGCGGCCCACCGGGTTGGCGGAGCGGCGGCAGTAGTCGAGCAGCTCGGCGCGGTCGGCGTAGTCTTTTTTCACCACGTCTTGCTCGAAGGCGCTGAGCAAATCGGTGAGCAAGGGCAGCGGCAGCTGAAGCTGGCGCAGCACCGGGCCGAGCGGCTCAAACACGCCGGCCCAGCGCGCCGAGGCGGGCGCCTGACCGGCGGCGCAATCGGCCAAGGCCAGGCGGTAGGCGGCCAAGTCGGCCAGGCGCTCGGCGGCGCTCGCGTCGCCCTCATCGGCGATGTCGTCGGCCGTGCGCGCAAACCAGTAAATGGCTTGCACAGCGGGGCGCAGGTGCGCCGGGCAGAGCCAGGAGGCGACGGGAAAGTTTTCGTAGTGGTTGACGCTCACGGCGTGCATTGTCCACGCCCCTGAAAGGCGATTCGCGCGCAGCGGTCGATACTCCTGGCGGCACAGCGGGACGCGCTGATGTCAGCGGCGCGTTGACATGGCGCAAGGAGCTCCGCTACAGTACTGACCAGTCAGTCAGTAATTGCTTCAAGGTGCACCCATGTCGTGCGCTGGCCAGGTGTGGTGGGCCGCCCGCAGGGGTCTGAAACAAGGCCCGCACGCTGTTCAACCATTCGGGGATTCCCATGCGAGTTTCGTCTTTCCGCCCTGTGGCGATCGTTGCCCTGGCCCTGTTGGCCACGGCGTGTAGCAAGCCTGTGGCGGAGCAAGAGCCCATCCGTGCCGTGCGCACGCTGAAGATTCAGCCCAGCGCTTTGACCGGTCAGGTGGAGTACGCGGCCGAGATCAAAGCCCGCACCGAAGTGCGCCTGGCCTTCCGCGTGGGCGGCAAGTTGCTGCGCCGCACGGTAGACCTGGGCGGCCGCGTGCAAACCGGCCAGCTGCTGGCGCAACTCGACCCGCAAGACCTGCAACTCGGCCAAGCCAGCGCACGCGCCGCGCTGGGGGCGGCCCAGGCCAATGCCGACCAGGTGGGCGCCGACACGCGCCGCTACCGCGAGTTGCGTGAGCAGGGCTTCATCAGTGCAGCCGAGCTCGACCGCCGCGAGGTGGCGCTCAAGGCTGCCGTGGCGCAACTCGACCAAGCCCGCGCGCAATCGAGCGTGCAAGCCAACCAGACCAGCTACGCCAGCCTGCTGGCCGATGTGAGCGGCGTGGTCACCGGCGTGGACGCTGAGCCAGGCACCGTGCTGGCTGCCGGCACGCCGGTGCTGCGCGTGGCACAAGACGGCGCGCGCGACGTGGTGTTTTCGGTGCCCGAAGACAAGGTAGCGCTGCTGCGCGCGGTGGCTGCCAAACCGGGCGCGCTGACGGTGCACTTCTGGACCGAGGGCCAAGCCGATCAACCGCTGCGCTTGCGTGAAATCTCCGCCGCGGCCGATGCCGCCACGCGCACTTTTCAAGTCAAGGCCGAACTCGCCCAAGCTGGCGCCGAGGCGGTGCAACTGGGCCAAACTGCCACCGTCCGCCTGAACCCCGGCGCGGGTCTGGCCGCCATCAAATTGCCCTTGAGCGCATTGCGCCAGGAAAAAGGCCAGACCTCGGTGTGGCTGCTGGACGCGGCCAGCATGACGGTGAAGCCGCAAACTGTGCAAGTGGCCACGGCCGATGGCAACGAGGCGGTGATTGCCGCCGGCCTCATGCCGGGCCAAGAGGTGGTGACGGCGGGTGTGCACGTGCTCACCCCGGGCCAGAAGGTCAGCCGCTACGTGGGCAATACCCGCTGAAGGCGCACTGAACCATGACGCACGAACACGACACCACGCCGCCGAGCCGGTTCAACATTTCGCGCTGGGCCATCGAGCACCCGGCGCTCACGCGCTACCTGCTGGTGGTGCTGATGGCGCTGGGCCTGGCCGCCTACTTTCAGCTCGGCCAAGACGAAGACCCGCCATTCACCTTCCGCGCGATGGTGGTGCGGGCTTACTGGCCTGGCGCCACCGCGCAGCAGGTGGCCGACCAGGTCACCGACAAGTTGGAGCGCACGCTGCAAGAGGTGCCCTACGCCGACAAGATCCGCAGCTACAGCAAGCCAGGCGAGACGCTGATCATTTTTCAGGTGGCCGACTCGTCGCCGCCCAAGGAGCTGCCGCAGGTCTGGTACCAGACGCGCAAAAAGATCAACGACATGCGAGGCACCTTGCCGAGTGGCGTGGTGGGGCCGTTTTTCAACGATGAGTTCGGTGACGTGTACGGCTCGATGTTTGCGCTGTCGGGCCAGGGGTTCAGCCCTCAGGAGTTGAAGGACCGTGCCGATGTGATTCGCCAGCGGCTGCTCAAGGTCAGGCATGTGTCGAAGGTGGAAATCTTCGGCGCGCAAGACGAAAAACTCTTCATTGAGGTGTCGCAAAAGCGCTTGGCGCAACTGGGCCTCGACTTCAACGCCGTGCTGGCACAACTGGGCCAGCAAAACGCGGTCGAGTCGGCCGGTGTGCTCAAGGCCGGCACCGACGACGTGCAGGTGCGCGTGACCGGGCAGTTCAACTCGGTGGAGGCGCTGCAGGCGTTTCCGATCCGGGCGGGCACGGCCAGCATGCGGCTGGGTGACATCGCTACCGTCAAGCGCGGCTTGATCGATCCGGCGCAAGTGACCATCCGCCACCAGGGGCAAGACGCGCTGGTGCTGGGCATCGCCATGGCCAAGGGCGGCGACATTTTGGAGCTGGGCCAAAGCCTGGACGTGGCCGCCAATGAGGTGCGCGCGCAACTGCCGGCGGGCATGGCGTGGTCGCAGTTCCAGAACCAGGCCAAGGTGGTGTCCAAATCGGTGGGCGAATTTGTGGGCGTGCTGATCGAGGCGGTGGTGATCGTGCTGCTGGTGAGCTTTGTCAGCCTGGGCCTGCACTTCCGTCCCTTTCGCCTCGACTGGCGGCCCGGCTTGGTGGTGGGCATCACCATCCCGCTGGTGCTGGCCGTCACTTTCGTCACCATGTACTACTGGGGCGTGGGGCTGCACAAAATCTCGCTCGGCTCGCTGATCATTGCGCTCGGCCTGCTGGTGGACGACGCCATCATTGCGGTCGAGATGATGGTGCGCAAGTTGGAAGAGGGCTACGACAAAAAGCGCGCGGCCACCTTCGCCTATGACGCCACCGCCATGCCCATGTTGACGGGCACGCTGATCACCGCCGTGGGCTTCTTGCCCATCGGCATCGCCAAGTCGATCGTGGGCGAATACACCTTTGCCATCTTCGCCGTCACGGCCGCGGCGCTGCTGATCTCGTGGCTGGTGTCGGTGTACTTTGTGCCCTACCTGGGCACGGTGATTTTGCAAACCCGCCCGCACGGCAGCGATGAGCCGCACGAGCTGTTCGACACGCCGTTCTACAACCGCTTCCGCCGCATGGTGGATTGGTGCGTCAAGCACCGCTGGATCACCATTGGTTTGACCATCGGCACACTGTTGCTCGGCCTGGCGGGCATGGGCCGGGTTCAGCAGCAGTTCTTCCCTGATTCGAGCCGGCTCGATCTGCTGGTGGACCTGTGGTACCCCGAGGGCACCTCGCAAGCGGCCAACGCTGAAGTCACCAAGCGAGTGGAAGCGCGCGTGATGAAGCTCGACGGCGTGGACAACGTGACCACCTGGATGGGCAGCGGCCTGCCGCGGTTCTCGTTGGTGCTTGATCAAATCTTTCCGCAGACCAACGTCAGCCAGATGGTGATTGCGCCCAAAGACCTGGCATCGCGCGAGCGCCTGCGCCGCGAGCTGCCCGCCATCTTGGCCACCGAGTTCCCCGAGGCGCGCGGCCGCGCCAAGCTGCTGCCCAACGGCCCACCGGTGCCGTACCCGGTGCAGTTCCGCGTGGTGGGCCCGGACCCGGCCATCGTGCGCCACTGGGCCGATGAGGTGAAGGCAGTGATGCGCGCCAGCCCCAACCTGCTCGGCGTGAACGACAACTGGAACGAAGCGGTGAAAGTGCTGCGCCTGGATGTGGACCAGGACAAAGCGCGAGCGCTGGGCGTGAGCAGCCAAGCCATTGCGCAGGCGGCGCGCACGTTCAACAGCGGCACCAACGTCGGCCAATTCCGCGAGAACGACAAGCTGATTGACATCGTGCTGCGCCCGCCTGAGAGCGAGCGCGCCGCCATGACCAACTTGGCCACGGCCTACGTGCCCAGCGCCAGCGGCAAGGCGATTCCGTTGTCGCAAATCGCCAAGCCCCAGTTCGATTGGGAGCCGGGCGTGTTGTGGCGCGAAGGGCGCGACTACGCCGCCACCGTGCAGGGCGACATCATCGAAGGCCTGCAGGGCGCCACCGTCACCGCCGAGGTGAACCCCAAGCTCGACGCAATCCGCAAGCAGTTGCCGCCGGGCTACCGCATCGACATTGCCGGCGCGGTGGAAGAGAGCGCTAAGGGCTCGGGCTCCATCGCCTCCGGCGCGCCGCTGATGCTGTTCATCATGTTCACGCTGCTGATGCTGCAACTGCAGAGCTTTGGCCGCGCGGTGCTGGTGTTCCTCACCGGGCCGCTGGGCATTGCGGGTGTGGCTGGCGCCTTGCTGATCATGGGCAAGCCGTTTGGCTTTGTGGCGCTGCTGGGCGTGATCGCGCTGATGGGCATGATCATGCGCAACTCGGTGATCTTGATCGACCAGATTGAGCAAGACCGTGAGCGCGGCGTGCCCACCTGGACGGCGATTGTGGAGGCCGCGGTGCGCCGTTGCCGCCCCATCATCTTGACCGCCGCAGCGGCTGTGCTGGCCATGATCCCGCTCTCGCGCAGCGTGTTTTGGGGGCCGATGGCAGTGGCCATCATGGGCGGATTGATCGTCGCCACGGCGCTCACCTTGCTGGCGCTGCCGGCCATGTATGCCGCGTGGTTCCGCGTCAAGGCGCCTGAAACTGAGCGGGCCCGTTTGGCAGGCTAAAATGCCCGGTTTACCGGATCGCCCAGAAGGAGGCCTCGGCCTCCTTTTTGTTTGAGAACGGTGTTCGCTGTGCGTGTTGAGCGCGGGTTTTGCCCCGCAAAACAGGTTCAGAGAATGCCCACACAGGTGCCGCGCGGGTGGCGAAATTGGTAGACGCACCAGGTTTAGGTCCTGACGCCAGCAATGGTGTGGGGGTTCGAGTCCCCCCCCGCGCACCAGCAACGTAGAAACCAGAAAGTCGAATTGATCATGGCTGTGACTGTTGAAACCCTTGAAAAGCTTGAGCGCCGCATCACCCTGAGCGTGGCCGCTGACGCCCTTGGCGCTGAAGTCGAGGCTCGCCTCAAGAAGCTCGCCCGCACGGTCAAGGCCGACGGCTTCCGTCCCGGCAAGGTGCCGATGAGCGTGGTGAGCCAGCGTTATGGCTACTCGGTGCAATACGAAGTGGTGAACGACAAGGTGGGCGAAGCCTTCGCCGCTGCCGTCACCGAAGCCAAGCTGCGTGTGGCCGGCGCCCCGCGCATCGCCGAAAAGGAAGGCGCACCTGAAGGTCAGCTGACCTTTGACGCCACCTTCGAGGTCTACCCCGAGGTGAAGCTGGGCGACTTGTCGGCCGCTGAAGTCGAGCGCGTCAGCGCCGACGTCACCGACGAAGCCATCGACAAGACGGTTGAGATCCTGCGCAAGCAGCGTCGCACCTTCTCGCAG
>JBEAOO010000290.1:0-6657 GCA_041164825.1 Pseudomonadota bacterium
GCCGGCGCACCGCTGCTGGCCCGCATCACCCGCCGCAGTGCCGACACGCTGGCCCTGCAAGCCGGCGAGCAGCTGCATGCGCAGGTCAAGGGCGTGGCATTGATGTCGCAGGGCGCTTGAGGCCAATGGTTGGCTGATGCCGCGTTCCTGATGGGTGGTGCGCGGGGAGCTTGAGCGGGCGCGTCGCGCATCCGCCTGGGCTTCGATGCAAACGCAGACACCGCGTCAGGAACAGCGCACGCTGTTCAGAACACCCCCCCGCGCGCGCCATCGTTGCCGCGCGGCGCGGTGGGCGCGGGCGGCTGGGGGCGATTTCTGGCGCGGCGAGGAGCGCAGCGCTCGGGTCGGCACGCGCAGCGCGCATCAACATCTGACTCGTCGCCCTTGTTTGAGCGGCGAGAGCGCAGCGAACACAGCGAGTTGGGCGACGCGACCCGAGGGCGAGCACCGCAGCGCAGTCGGTGCGCAGCAGCGACCGCGCCAGCATGAGCCCCCAGCCGCTCGCGTCCACCGCGCCAAGCCGCTCAAGCCCTCGCACAAACACCCCGCAAGCCAAGCGCCGCTGTCAACAACCCGACAAAACCCACACCCGCTCACGAGGCCACACCCACCACAAAAACCCAATGAAATCAGCCACTTGAGAGGCAACCGCGGCATGGCACAACGCTTGCGAATGAGAGACCCAAGCAAGCAGGACCCCCACCATGCACACCCTCTCCGATCTGCCCCTCGCCGAGCGGCCTTTCACCATCAACGACACCACCTTGCGTGATGGCGAGCAGACGGCCGGGGTGGCCTTCAGCGACGGTGAGAAGCTGGCGATTGCGCAGGCGCTGGACGCCGCGGGCGTGCCCGAGATGGAGATCGGCATCCCGGCCATGGGCGAGCACGAGATCGGCCTGATCCGCGACATCACCCGCATGGGCTTGAACGCCCGCACGATGGTGTGGGCCCGCATGTGTGACGACGACCTGGCCGGCGCGCTGCGCTGCGGCGCACACACCGTGCACCTGTCGATCAGCGTGAGCGACATCCAGATCGAGCGCAAGTTGAAGCGCGACCGCGCCTGGGTGCTGTCCACCGTGACGCGCATGGTGCACCGCGCGCTGCAGCACTGCGAGGCCGTGAGCGTGGGCCTGGAAGACGCCTCGCGCGCCGACGATGCCTTTTTGGCCCGCGTGGCCAGCGCCGCCCAAACAGCCGGCGCTTGCCGCGTGCGTTATGCCGACACGCTGGGCATCCTCGACCCGTTCGAAACCCACCGCCGCATTGCCGCGCTGCGCCACGAAGTCGACCTCGGCATCGAGATCCACGCCCACAACGACCTCGGCCTGGCCACGGCCAACACGCTGGCCGCCTGGTGTGCGGGCGCCACCCACGCCAGCACCACCGTCAACGGCCTGGGCGAGCGCGCGGGCAACGCCGCACTCGAAGAAGTGGTGATGGCCATGCGCCACCTGCACGGCGTGGAGTGCGGCGTGCGCAGCGAAGCGCTGGGCGGCATCTCGGCCCTGGTGGCACGCGCCTCGGGCCGGCCGGTGGCGGCCAACAAAAGCATCGTGGGCGCGGCGGTGTTCACGCACGAGAGCGGCATCCATGTCGATGGCCTGCTCAAAGACCCGCAGAACTACCAGGGCTTCGACCCGGCCGAGCTCGGCCGCCACCACACCACGGTGCTCGGCAAGCACTCGGGCGCGCATGCGGTGAAGGCCGCGTATGGCGCGCTGGGCATGGCGCTCTCGGGCGCCGAGGCCAAGCAGCTGCTGGCCTGCATCCGCGAGCACGTGTTGGCCACCAAACAAACCCCCACGCCCGACGACCTGCGCCGCTTTTACCTGGGCGCAGCACCCACCCTGCCCACCCGCCTGGCGGCCTGAACCCCTTGCTGCCACGGCCCACTCACTGCACGGAGACGCTTCCATGAACGACCTCACGACCCGGCTCAAGGCGCTCTCCAGCGCCAATGAATTCCTCGAATTTTTTGGCATCCCGTACGACGAATCCGTCGTCAACGTGAACCGCCTGCACATCCTCAAGCGCTTCTACCAATACCTGCACCAGGCCGAAGGCCTGGCCGGGCTGGACGAGATCGGCATGTTCACGCGCTACCGCGAGCTGCTGGCCCACGCCTACCAAGACTTCACCACCTCCAACGCCGTCACCGAGAAGGTGTTCAAGGTGTTCCAGGACGCGGCCGGCCAACAGCATGTGTCGGTGACCAAGCTGCGCGACAGCCTGGCTGAGCGCCGTGAGGCGGCGGCGGCGTCCAACAACGGCCTGCGCGCGGCCTGAGCCGCCACACCGCCACAGCAGCAAGAGCAGGAGCCCCACCATGCACATCGTCGTCTGCATCAAGCAGGTGCCCGACTCGGCGCAGATCCGCGTCCACCCGGTCACCAACACCATCATGCGGCAGGGCGTGCCGGCCATCGTCAACCCGTATGACCTGTTTGCGCTCGAAGAAGCGCTGCGGCTCAAGGACCAGTTCGGCGGCCGCGTGACCATGCTCTGCATGGGCCCGCCGCAGGCCGAAGACGCGCTGCGCAAGTGCATCAGCTTTGGTGCCACCGACGCCATCCTCGTCACCGACCGCGCCTTTGCCGGCGCCGACACGCTGGCCACCAGCTACGCGCTGGCCGCGGCCATCCGCAAGATCGGCCAAGAGCAGGCGGTGGACCTGGTGTTCACCGGCAAACAAACCATCGACGGCGACACCGCCCAAGTGGGGCCGGGCGTGGCCAAGCGGCTGGGCATGAACCTGCTGACTTATGTGAGCAAGGTCAACGAGATCGATCTGGACGGCCGCACGCTCACGGTGGAGCGCCGCGCCGAAGGCGGCGTGCAGCGCCTGCAGACCACGCTGCCCAGCCTCATCACCATGCTCGAAGGCACCAATCAAATGCGCTTCGCCACCATGGACGACATGCTGCGCGCGGCGCGTGTGCCGGTGCGCAAGTGGAACAAGGACGACGCCGGCATCGAGGACATCAGCAAGATCGGCCTCAAGGGCAGCCCGACCATCGTCAGCAAGGTGTTCGCGCCCAAATCGCGCAGCGAACGCGCCGAGATGCAGACCGTGGGCGACGGTGCGGGCGTCAACGATGTGTGCCTGAACCTGCTGCAAAAAATCTTCACCACGCACCCGACGCTCGAACAAGAAACCGTCGAGCGCTTGAGCGCCTGACCCTCTCCCCCCGAAGCGCCTGCGGCGCTCCCCCCAGGGGGCGCCGCCAGCGGCCCGGACAAGCCGGTTCCGCGGCGGCCGCTGGGTCGCCCCCACCTCGCAGCCACGCTGCCTCAGAGCATTCATCAGGAGCAATCAAGATGGCCGAAACCGACAAGCCCGCGATGGCCGCTGCCGCCGCAGCAGGCGCCGCCAAAACCGCCGGCCGCAGTGGCCGCAGCACCGTTCTGCCCGAGCACCTGTTGGTCTACAAAGGCGTGTGGGTGTTCATTGAGCACGACCGCGGCACCGTGCACACCGTGAGCTGGGAGCTGATGGGCGAGGCGCGCAAGCTGGCCGACAAGCTGGGCGTGGACGTGTGCGGCGTGCTGCTCGGCGGCCCGGCCGACAAGTTGGAGGACCATGCCAAAGAGGCCTACACCTTTGGCGCCGACCACTGCTACATCATGCGTGACCCGGTGCTGCAGGGCTACCGCAACGAGCCCTACACCAAGGGCCTGACCGACCTGGTCAACACCCACCAGCCCGAGATCATGCTGCTGGGCGCCACCACCATGGGGCGTGATCTGGCAGGCAGCGTGGCCACCACGCTGGGCACCGGTCTCACGGCCGATTGCACCGAGCTCAACATCGACGGCCGCGCGCTGGCCGCCACGCGGCCCACCTTTGGTGGCAGCTTGTTGTGCACGATCATGACCCTGGCCTACCGGCCGCAGATGGCCACCATGCGCCCGCGCACGGCGCCCATGCCGCGCCGCGATGACACCCGCACCGGTGACATCATCACGATGGACCTCGGCATGATCGAGACCGACATCGTCACCAAGCTGCTGGCCTTCATTCCGGACGCCACCAGCAACACCATCAACCTCGCCTACGCCGACATCATCGTCACCGCCGGCAAGGGGCTGAAGAACGCCGACAACGTGAAGCTGGTGTGGGAACTGGCGCGGGTGCTGGGCGCCGAGGTGGGCGCCACCCGCGCGGTGACGCAGGCCGGCTGGCTCGACGCCGAGCGGCAGGTGGGCCAGACCGGCAAGACGGTGCGCCCCAAGCTCTACATCGCCGCCGGTGTGTCGGGCGCCATCCAGCACCGTGTGGGCATGGAGAGCGCCGACGTGATCGTCGCCATCAACACCGACCCCAACGCCCCCATCTTCGACTTCGCCCACCACGGCATCGTCGGCAATGCGATGCAGGTGTTGCCGGCGTTGACCCAAGCGTTTGCCGCACGGCTGGGCAAGCAGATCAAGCAAGTGGCTTGACCCACCCCCGAAGCGCCTCACGGCGCTCCCCCTCAAGGGGGCGCCACCAGCGGCCCGGCGAAGCCGGTTCCGCGGTGGCCGCTGGTTGGTTCCGCTGTGCGGCCCAGAGCGTCGCGATGCATCAAGGAGAAACAAGATGAGCAGCAAAGAGAAGTTCGACGCGATCGTTGTTGGCGCAGGGCCCTCGGGCAACGCCGCGGCCTACACCCTGGCCAAGGCGGGTCTGAAGGTCTTGCAGATCGAGCGCGGTGAGTACCCGGGCAGCAAGAACGTGCAGGGCGCCATCCTCTACAGCGATGCGCTGGAAAAAATCATCCCCGACTTCCGCGATGACGCGCCGCTGGAGCGCCACATCATCGAGCAGCGCATGTGGGTGATGGACACCGAGAGTTTTGTCGGCACGCACTACCGCAGCGACGACTACAACAAGCCGCCGTTCAACCGCTACACCATCATCCGCGCGCAGTTCGACAAGTGGTTCTCGAGCAAGGTGCGCGAGGCCGGTGCGCTGCTGATTTGCGAGACCACGGTGGAGCAGCTGCTGATGGACGGCGACACCGTGATCGGCGTGCGCTGCGACCGCCTGGGCGGCGAGGTGTATGCCGATGTGGTGGTGCTGGCCGATGGCGTGAACAGCACGCTGGCGCGCAAGGCCGGCTTCCACGGCGAGCTCGATGCGGGCAATGTGGCGCTGGCGGTGAAGGAGATTCTCTTCATGCCCGAAGAGGTGATCCAGGCGCGCTTCAACATCAAGGAAGACGAAGGCGTGGTGATCGAGCTGATGGGCTCGGTGACCGAGGGCATGGTGGGCACGGGCTTTTTGTACACCAACAAAGACTCGCTCACCATCGGCGTGGGCTGCATGCTTAGCGACTTCAAGAACAACGTGCAGCGCACCAAGCCCTACGAGCTGCTCGAAAAGCTGAAGAAGCACCCGAGCATCGCGCCGCTGATCGAGGGCGGCGAGATGAAGGAGTACTGCGCGCACCTGATCCCCGAAGGCGGCTTCCACGCCATCCCCAAGGTGCATGGCAACGGCTGGATGATCGTGGGTGACTCGGGCGGCTTTGTGAACGCCGCGCACCGCGAAGGCAGCAACCTGGCCATGACCACAGGCCGCCTCGCGGCAGAAACCGTGATTGCGCTCAAGGCCGCCGGCAAGGCACCCACCGCCAAACACCTCAAGGCCTACAAAGACGCGCTCGATGAGAGCTTCGTGATGAAGGACTTGAAGAAGTACCGCGACCTGCCCGATGTGCTGCACAGCAGCCCGCAGTTCTTCACCAGCTACCCCGAGTTGCTCAACCGCGCGGCCAAGACGTTTTTCACGGTGGACGGCGTGGACAAAAAGACCAAGGAGCGCGAGATCCTCGGCAGCTTCCGCGCGGCGCGACGCTGGAGCGGCCTGGTCGGTGATGCCTTCAAGCTCTTGCGCGGCTTCCGGTGATGACTCCCCCCCGAAGCGGCTCCGCCGCTCCCCCTCAAGGGGGCGCAGCCAGCGGTCCGGCCAAGCCGGTCCCGCGGCTGCCGCTGGGCTTCGACATTTGACCTCTTGAGAGGATTCGCGATGACTGCATTGACTGTGAACGTGGAAGAAAAGCTCTTCCAGAACCGCTACAAGGTCGACCACGGCCGACCGCACATCCAGATCAAGAAGCCCGAGGTGTGCGCCAACGACTGCCAGTCGCAGGCCTGCACCTACATCTGCCCCGCGGCTTGCTACAAGGCCGAAGGCAACCGCATGGTGACGCTGATCACCGACGGCTGCCTGGAGTGCGGCAGCTGCCGCGTGATCTGCACCGAACACGCCAACGTCGCCTGGGAGTACCCGCGCGGCGGCCACGGCATCTTGTTCAAGTTTGGCTGATGCCACCCACCCTCCAAAGCGGCCGCCAGCCGCTCCCCGTCAAGGGGGCCACACCAGCAGCCCGGCGAAGCCAGTTCTGCGGTGTGCGCTTGGGAAGACGTGAACACCTCCCTCGAATGACCGCCACCGGGTTGGACCATGAATGATGTTGAAACCTTCCTCGCCCACGCGATCCAGCTGGAGCAAGAGGCCGCGCGGCGCTATGAGGAGCTGTCGGCGGCCATGGGCACCGAGGGCAATGCGGAGCTGAAGGGCTTCTTCAACCGCATGGCCCGCAACTCGCGCAAGCACATGGCCGATGCGATGAAGCGCGGCGGCTTTCGCGACATTCCGGTGCTCGG
>JBEAOO010000291.1:0-13022 GCA_041164825.1 Pseudomonadota bacterium
TGGCGCTGCCCGATGCGGTGAAGGCCTTGGTGCGCAAGCAATGGGCGTCGCAAATCAAAGATGCCAGCGGCAAAGCTGTCGCCGTCAAGTAATCTGGCGCCTGCCGGCCCACTGCAAGAAGCCCGCCCCGCCACGGGGTGGCAGCCTGGCCCACTGGCCTGAGTTGCCGCCACCGAGCGGGGTTCTTTGTGGGGTTTGTATTCGTCGAAACCAGCGTTGACCTGCCATGTCCATGACCATGCCCACTCCTGCGGTGCCGATTCCGGCCACGCCGCCGCCGGCGCCCGCGCCGCGTCGCAACACCCCTTTGCCCGATGTCATCTTCTCGGCGCTGGCCCACGCTGCCGCGTGGCTGACGCTGGCGCTGCTGATTGGCATTCTGGCCTCGCTGATCGTCGGCGCCTGGCCTGCCATCAGTGCCTACGGCCTGAGCTTTCTGTGGCACTCCGAATGGGATCCTGTCCAGGAGAAGTTCGGCGGCCTGGTGATGATTTACGGCACGCTGGCCACCTCGTTGATCGCGCTGCTGATCGCGGTGCCGGTGAGCTTCGGTATCGCCCTGTTCCTGACCGAGTTGTCGCCCAACTGGCTGCGCCGCCCGCTCGGCGTGGCCATCGAGTTGCTGGCCGCCGTGCCCTCCATCGTTTACGGCATGTGGGGCTTGCTGGTGTTCAGCCCCGTGCTGTCGCAATACGTGCAAATGCCGCTGCAGAAATTGTTCAAAGGCGTGCCGGTGTTGGGCGAGTTGGTGTCGGGTGCCCCGGTGGGCATCGGCCTGCTCTCGGCCGGCATCATCTTGGCCATCATGATCATCCCGTTCATTGCCTCGGTGATGCGCGATGTGTTTGAGGTGACCCCGCCGATGTTGAAAGAGTCGGCCTACGGCTTGGGTGCGACCACCTGGGAGGTGGTCTACAACGTGGTGCTGCCCTACACCAAGACCGGTGTGATCGGCGGCATCATGCTCGGTCTTGGCCGTGCGCTGGGCGAGACCATGGCCGTCACCTTCGTGATCGGCAACTTCAACCAGCTCAACTCCTTGTCGCTGTTCGAGGCCGCCAACAGCATCACCTCGGCCCTCGCCAACGAGTTTGCAGAGGCCGGTGAAGGCCTGCACCAAGCCTCACTGATCTACCTCGGCCTGGTGTTGTTCTTCATCACCTTCGTGGTGCTGTCGTTCTCCAAACTGCTGCTGCTGCAGCTGCAAAAACGCGAAGGAGCCCGTTCATGAGCGAGGTCTTGTATTCGCCCGCCCGGCTGGCGCGCACCAGCCGCCGCAAGCTGGTCAACCGCATCGCCATCACCTTGTCGATGGGCGCGATGGCGTTTGGTTTGTTCTGGCTGGCGTGGATTCTGTTTGAAACCGTGCGCCTGGGCATGGACGGCCTCGTGCTGGCCACTTTCACCGAAATGACGCCGCCGCCGCAGGCCGAAACCGGCGGTTTGGCCAACGCCATTTTTGGCTCGCTGTTGATGGTCTCGTTGGCCACCTGCATCGGCACGCCGGTGGGCGTGATGGCCGGCATCTACCTGGCCGAGTATGGGCAAAAGACTTGGCTGGGCCATGTGGTGCGGTTCATCAACGACATCCTGTTGTCGGCGCCCTCGATCGTCATTGGCCTGTTCGTCTACACCATGGTGGTGGCGCGCTTCAAGGGCTTCTCGGGCTATGCCGGTGTCGTGGCGCTGTCGTTGATCGTGATTCCCGTGGTCATCCGCACCACCGAAAACATGCTGACGCTGGTGCCCAACGCATTGCGTGAGGCGGCGTATGCGCTGGGCACACCCAAGTGGCGCGTGATCCTCACCATCACGCTCAAATCGGCCCGCGCCGGTGTCATGACGGGCGTGCTGCTGGCCTTTGCCCGCATCTCGGGCGAGACCGCGCCGCTGCTCTTCACCGCGCTGTCCAACCAGTTCTGGAGCATGAACTTGGGCGAACCCATGGCCAGCCTGCCGGTGACGATTTTCAAGTTCGCGATGAGCCCTTACGAGAACTGGCAAAAGCTGGCCTGGGCGGGTGTGTTCATCATCACGCTGGGCGTGCTCGCGCTGAACATCGTGGCGCGCGTGCTGTTCCGCAACAAACACTGATTCCACAAGGCACGATCCGCCATGGACACCTCAATGAAAAACGCCGTCGCTGAAAAATCCAAGATTTCGGTCCGGGACCTGAACTTCTACTACGGCAACTTCCACGCCCTCAAGCACATCAATCTTGAGATCCCGGAAAACAAGGTCACCGCCTTCATCGGCCCCTCGGGCTGCGGCAAGTCGACCCTGCTGCGCACGCTCAATCGCATGTTTGAGCTGTACCCCGAGCAGCGCGCCGAGGGCCAGATCATGGTCGATGGCGAAGACATCCTGAAGTCGCGCCAAGACGTGTCGCTGATCCGCGCCAAGGTCGGCATGGTGTTTCAAAAGCCGACGCCGTTCCCAATGTCGATCTACGACAACATCGCGTTTGGCGTGAAGCTGTTCGAGAGCCTCTCGCGCGTTGAGATGGACGAGCGCGTGGAATGGGCGCTCAAGAAGGCCGCCCTCTGGACCGAGGTGAAAGACAAGCTGGGCCAAAGCGGCTCGGGTCTCTCGGGCGGCCAGCAGCAACGCCTGTGCATTGCGCGTGGCATTGCCATCAAGCCCGAGGTGTTGTTGCTCGATGAGCCGTGCTCGGCACTCGACCCGATTTCCACCGGCAAGATTGAAGAGCTCATCCACGAACTCAAGACCGACTACACCGTGGTCATCGTGACCCACAACATGCAGCAAGCCGCGCGCAGCTCCGACTACACGGCCTACATGTACCTGGGCGACTTGATCGAGTTCGGTCCCACCGGCGATCTCTTCATGAAGCCGCAGAAAAAAGAGACCGAGGACTACATCACCGGCCGCTTCGGCTGACCGACGGCCGGCGCGGGGCAGGGCGCGCCAATCGCGCCCGCCCGCATGGTTTGCCGCGATCGGGCTCAGGGCGCCCGGCGGCGATGCACCGAATCACAGGACTCACAAGATGACCGAAAAACACCTCTCTACGCAATTCGACGCCGAGCTCAGCAGCATCTCCACCCGCGTGTTGGAGATGGGCGGCTTGGTGGAGTCGCAGCTGGCCCGCGCGGTGAAGGCGCTGACCGAATTCAACGCGTCGCTGGCGCAGGACGTACTGGTCACTGAAGAAGCAGTGAACCAGATGGAGATGGAGATCGACCGCGACCTCTCCAGCATCATTGCTCGGCGCCAACCCACGGCGCGCGATCTGCGCCTGCTGATCGCCATTGCCAAGACCATCGCCAACTTGGAGCGTGTGGGGGACGAAGCGGCCCGCGTGGCGCGCACCGTGCAGCGTTTGCTGAGCGGGGGTGTGTCGAGCCGGCTGCGCCTGCCGGTGGCCGACTTGACCTATGAGACCGAGCTGGCGGCCAAGCAGCTGCGCAAGGCGCTCGACGCCTTTGCCCGCTTGGATGTCGACCAAGCCATCGACGTGCTCAAGCAAGACAACCTCATCGACCAAGAGTTTGAAGGCCTGATGCGCAAGCTGATCACCTTCATGATGGAAGATCCTCGCACCATCTCGGCCTGTATCGACCTGGTGTTTGTGGCCAAGGCGATTGAGCGCGTGGGCGACCATGCCAAAAACCTGGCCGAGCAGACGATCTACATCGTCAAGGGTACCGACGTGCGCCACAACCCGGTGGACACCGTGGAATCGCTGGTGCGCTGACGCAGAGACACCATGAGCCGAATTCTGGTGGTTGAAGACGAAGCAGCGATTGCCGAACTGGTGTCGATGAACCTGCGCCACGCAGGCCACGAGGTGGTGTTGGCCGCCGACGGTGACCAGGCGCAGTTGGCCATTGATGCCCAGTTGCCCGACCTGGTGTTGCTGGACTGGATGTTGCCCGGCCACAGCGGCATCTCGCTGGCCCAGCAATGGCGACGGGCCGAGCGCACACGCATGCTGCCCATCATCATGCTGACCGCGCGCGCGCACGAAGGCGACAAGATCACCGGGCTCGATGCCGGTGCTGACGACTACCTCACCAAGCCCTTCTCCACGCACGAACTGATGGCGCGCATTCGTGCACTGCTGCGCCGGCGTGCGCCGGAGGACGTGGTCGAGGGCCCGGTGGATCTGGGCACGCTGCGGCTTGATCCGGCCACGCACCGCGTGAGCAGTGCCGGGCAGTTGCTGCGCGTGGGCCCGACCGAGTTCCGCCTGCTGCATTTTTTGATGACTCACTCTGAGCGCGTGCACAGCCGTGCGCAATTGCTCGACAAGGTGTGGGGCGATCAGGTCTACATCGAGGAGCGCACGGTGGACGTGCACATCAAGCGCCTGCGCGAGGTGTTGGAGCCGGTGGATTGCGCCCGCATGATCGAGACGGTGCGTGGTGCGGGTTACCGTTTGACGGTGGTGCACGCGGGCTGAATCTCGTGCCCACGCGGGCTTTGAACACGGAATGGACAGCGTCGTGAAGCGAACAGTGGTGGGTGCGGCAGCGGCCGCCGCGGGTGCAGCGTTGGGGGCCGAAGTCGGTGCGCTCTGGGTGGCCCCTTTGGTGGGCGCATGTGCTGGCGCGGCGCTGGGCAGCGCAGCCTATGGGCTGTGGGACAACCTCGCCGCGCACCGCTTGATGCGGTGGTTGATGAGCGCCCAGCCCGACGGGCCGGCGCCGCGGTTGCGCGGCTTCTGGGGCGAGGTGGCGTATCGGGTGGAGCGCACGTCACTGCTGATGGGCCAAAAGGTCAACCGCGAGCGCGAGCAGCGGGTGCAGTTTTTACAGGCCATCGAGGCCTCGCCCAATGGCGTGTTGATGCTCGACCGCTCGGACCAGATCGAGTGGTGCAACTCGGTGGCCGCCGATCACTTTGGCCTCCATCCGCAACGCGACCTGCTGCAGCCCATCACCAACCTCGTGCGCTCGCCGGCCTTTGTGGCCCATTTGCAAAGTGGCGCCCACGACGCGGCGATTGAATTTGCCGCGCCCGGTGATCGCGGCACGCTCAGTGTGTTGGTGCGCGCCTATGGCGACGGCATGAAGCTGGTGCTCTCGCAAGACATCACCGAGCGCGAGCGCAACGAGGCGATGCGGCGCGACTTCGTGGCCAATGTGTCGCACGAAATTCGCACGCCGCTGACCGTGTTGGCCGGCTTCGTCGAGACCATGATCTCGCTGCCGCTCAGCGAGGCAGAGCGCGCGCGCGTGCTGCAACTCATGACCCAGCAAACCCAGCGCATGCAGACCCTGGTGGCTGACCTGCTGACGCTGGCGCAACTGGAGGGCAGCCCGCGGCCTGCGTCCGACCACTGGGTGCCGCTGGCGCCGATGTTCCAGCGCATCCGGGCCGATGCCCAGGCACTTTCTGTGGGTCGCCACGTCTTGCATGTGGATGACCCGCGCGGCCTGCAACTGGCGGGCGCTGAAGCCGAGTTGCTCAGCGCCGTCTCCAATTTGGTCACCAACGCCGTGCGCTATACCCCCGAGGGGGGGGCGGTGTCGCTGCTGGTGGGCATGCGCGCCGATGGCCACGCTGAGGTGGAAGTGCGTGACAGTGGCATTGGCATTGCACGCGAGCACCTGCCGCGTCTCACCGAGCGCTTCTACCGTGTCGACGGCAGCCGCTCGCGCGACACCGGTGGCACCGGCCTGGGCCTGTCCATCGTCAAGCACGTGGCGCAGCGTCACGGCGGCGAGTTGGACGTGAAAAGCGAACCCGGTCAGGGGTCGAGCTTCAAATTGATATTCCCCGCCTCGCGCGTGCGCACCGGTGAGCACGCCTCGGATGCGCGCTTGCCGCACGCGGCGTTCATGGTCGATTGAGCGTGCGCCACGTGGGGCGGTGTTGCAGCAGCAGCTGCTGCTGACGCCACGGGCAGGGCCATGATGGGCCTTGGTGAGGCTCTGGGTGATGCTCTGGGTGATGTGGCCTGGGTGACGGCCTGGGTGATGGCCGCGCACGCCGCTCGGCGAGCGCTTCAGTTTGCGTGGGCGCCCGGCTCACGCCGGTAAATCCGCGTGGTGTCCGCGCGGTCGGTTGGCCGGCTGGCTTCACCCACCCAACGCCAACCCGCACGCTGGGCCGGGGCCACTTTGCGTGGTTCCACCTGCAGCCAGAACTCGCATCGGCTCTGGTTCAGTGGTGTGGCTGCATCCACGCGCCAGCCGCCCAAATACTCCAAGGCCACCAACTCGGCCCGGGCCATGCCCGGGGCGGCCACACAGCTGTGCGGTGGCAGCTGCTGGGCCAGGCGCTGCACCAGCGGGCGGTAGCTGAGGGCGTAGTCCAGCAGTGGCAACCACAGTGTCATCAGCAGCAGCCAAGCGAGCGCCACACCGCTGGCGGGCAGCACCATGCTCTTCCACAGCGGGTGGCGTTGGCGGTTGGTACGCCAGCCCACCAGCCAGATCCAGGCGAAGCTGCCGGCCAGCGCCAGCATCAAGGGCAGGGCAGAGAAATGCGCCACAAACCCGGGCGCCAGCTTGGCCACATTGGCCGCCGGTTGTTTGGGAATGCCGGTTTGCATGGCCACATAGACCACCCACAAAATGATGGCCGCGGTGCTGAAGAAAAACACCGAGAACCAGTCGATGGCGGCCGCCGCGCTGCGTTGCAGCGTGGGCAGTGCAAACGACGCCAGCACGGCCAGCGCGGGCAAGGCGAGCAGCAAGGCCCGGTCGTAACCACCCATCAGCACCCCCGCACCCAGGTTGACCAGCGCGATGCTGAGCGGGATGGAGATGTGGCGGTCGGTGAGGTGGCGGCGCCAGCGCCACAGCGTCCACAGCGCCAGTGGCCAAGTGGGCCAGGTGAACCAGGCCAGTTGACGCAAGATCGCCAGCGCCTGCCGCAGGCTGCCAAAACCGCCGACCCGCCAATGCCATTCGCCCAAAAACAGGGCCAGCCCTGCGGCGAGTGCGGTAGACAGCAGCACCCAGGGCACGAGCGCGCGCACGGGCTCAAAACGCGAGCGCCAGCACACCAAGACGCTGGTGGCGCCCAGCAGCAAGGCGATGGTGGGTGCCGTGCTGGCCGCCAAGATGGGCAAGGCCAGCAGCACCGCCCACAGCGATGAGCGCCCGGGTGTGGCTCGGGCGGCCAAGCCATACATCAAGAGCGCCACGCCAGCGAGCTGCAGCAACTCGGGGGTGGTCTCGTGGCCGAGTTGCAGCAGGCCGAGCGTGGCGATCAGGGCCAGCAGCGCGCCATCGGCCACGGCGCGCGCGTAGTCGCTGGGCGAAGCCTCACCGCCAAAGGCAAAGGGCAAGGGCTGGGCGGCATCGGTGCGCGCGAGGTGGAAGGTGGCGTACCAGGTGAGGGCCAGTACCAGCACCAGCACCAGCGCGAAGGGCAGGCGCGCAGCGAGCGCTGGGTCGATCACGCCGCCCAGCAGCTTGATGGCCACGCCGCCGATCCAGTACGGCAGCAGCGCGCCATCGGTGGGCAGCCCGGCCACGGTGGGCGCCAACCACGACACCTTGCCCTGCGCCATGTTGGCCATGGTGCCGAAGGCGGTGATGTCGGCGCTCTTCCAAGGGTCACGCCCGAACACGCCCGGCAGCACATACGCCAGGCAGAACAGCAGCAAAGCCCAGCGCGGCAGGCGCTGTGCGGCTCGGTGGGAGACCAGGGCGGGGTTGGGCGTGTTCAAGATGGCGAGGCGGGTGGGCGACACAGCTCGTGGGGCCGCCATGATGCAACAAGCCCGTGGCTTCTGCGCGGCGGCGCTCAATCACGAGACGCAGCACGAAGAACGCACGAGAGACAGAAACGAAAAAGGCAGCCCGGAGGCTGCCTGATTTTGAAGAAACAGCCCGCAGGCTGCCTCTGCGCACAGGGCGCGCTTCGTTGAATTACTTCTTGAAGCTGGCAAACTTGTTGCGGAACTTCTCAACGCGGCCGCCGAGCGTATCGATGCTCTTTTGCTGGCCGGTGTAGAACGGGTGGGTTTCGCTCGTGGATTCCAGCTTGAACAGCGGCACTTCACGGCCATCGTCGAGCTTGATGCTTTCTTTGCTCGTGGCGCACGAGCGGGTCACGAACTTGAAACCGTTCGACAAGTCCACGAAGCAGACGTCGCGGTAGGTGGGGTGAATGCCTTCTTTCATGCCAGTCCTTTTGCGCTGTAGTGAGCGCGTCGTTGCGGCAGCCACATCCTCAATCAGTTGAGGCGCACTTGCTGCGTTTCAGTAAACCGCGGATTATAGCGGGTGTATTGCGGTGCGGGGAAGCCAGCCGCTCACCCGCCTCTGCGCATCATGTCGAAGAAGTCGATGTTGCTCTTGGTGGACTTCATCTTGTCGAGGATGAATTCCATCGCATCAATCTCGTCCATCGGGTAGATGAGTTTGCGCAGGATCCAGGTTTTTTGCAGGATCTCGGGCTTGAGCAGCAGTTCTTCCCGGCGCGTGCCGCTCTTGTTGAGCAGGATCGACGGGTAGACGCGTTTCTCGGCCATGCGGCGATCCAAGTGGATTTCGCAGTTGCCGGTGCCCTTGAACTCTTCGTAAATCACTTCGTCCATGCGGCTGCCGGTGTCGACCAGCGCGGTGCCGATGATGGTCAGCGAGCCGCCTTCTTCGATGTTGCGCGCGGCGCCAAAGAAGCGCTTGGGGCGCTGCAGCGCGTTGGCGTCCACGCCACCCGTCAACACCTTGCCGCTGGAGGGCAACACGTTGTTGTAGGCGCGGGCCAGGCGGGTGATCGAGTCGAGCAAGATCACCACGTCCTTCTTCAACTCCACCAGGCGCTTGGCGCGCTCGATCACCATCTCGGCCACTTGCACGTGGCGGGCGGCCGGTTCATCGAAGGTGGAGCTGATGACCTCGCCGCGCACGGTGCGCTGCATTTCGGTCACTTCTTCCGGGCGCTCGTCCACCAGCAGCACGATCAGGTGCACGTCGGGGTGGTTGGCGATGATGGCGTGAGCCAGATGCTGCATCATCACCGTCTTGCCGCTCTTGGGCGGCGCGACGAGCAGGGCGCGTTGGCCTTTGCCCAGCGGCGCGATCAAATCGATGATGCGGCTGGTGATGTTTTCTTCGCCCTTGATGTCGCGCTCGAGCTTGAACGCCTCCTTGGGGAACAAGGGGGTCAAGTTCTCAAACATGACCTTGTTCTTGCTCTCCTCGGGCGTCAGCGCGTTCACGCGGTCGACCTTGACCAGCGCGAAGTAGCGCTCGCCATCTTTGGGCACGCGCACTTCGCCTTCCACCAGATCACCGGTGTGCAGGTTGAAGCGGCGGATCTGGCTCGGGCTCAGGTAGATGTCGTCGGTGGACGCCATGTAGCTGGCCTCAGGCGAGCGCAGGAAGCCAAAGCCGTCGGGCAGTACCTCCAGCACGCCGTCTCCGAAGACTTGTTCTCCAGCGCGGGCGCGCTTCTTCATGATCGCGAACATCAACTCCTGCTTGCGCATGCGAGCGACGTTTTCAATCTCCAGCGCCTCGCCCATCGTGATGAGCTCGGAAACGTGGATGGCCTTCAGTTCTGACAGATGCATGGGTGGGAACCCCGGGGGTGGTGGGCGCGGAGCCTGCCAAGGCTGGTGCGCCGGAACATCGGCTCTGTCGCGAGCGCTCTGAGGTGGCCGGGCTGGGCTGCAAGCTGCAACCCTGGGCAAACAAACAAATCAGGACGCTGGAGTGGGGGCCGATTCCACGCGGTGCAGGTGGTTGGCCGTGGTGGCCTCAACCCTGAAAATGCGTGGTGGCAAAACTGGAACCCGGTGGCGCTGCGGCGGAGAGCCGCACATCGCGACCGGGTTGTTGTGACAGATTATAGATGACCGTCGAGGAATGCGGTCAATTGCGCTTTGGCCAATGCGCCCACCTTGGTCGCCGCCACCTGGCCGTCCTTGAACAAGACCAGCGTCGGGATGCCACGGATGCCGAACTTGGCCGGCACTTCGCGGTTTTCATCGACGTTGACCTTGGCGATCTGCAGGCGGTCGCCGTAGGCCTCGGCCACGTCGTCCAGGATCGGCGCGATCATCTTGCACGGGCCGCACCACTCGGCCCAGAAGTCCACCAGCACGGGCTTGCTGGATTTCAGGACGTCGGCTTCAAACGCCGCGTCGGTGGTGTGCTTGATCAAATCGCTGCTCATGGTGGGGTCCTTGTTGGGGGGCTGATGCACAGTGGCAACAGGGCACAATGATTCTGACACAAAGCCTTCATTGCCCGCCCTGCGTGGCCGCATTTCCACACATGGCCCTGATTCAGCGCATTTCAATGCCCCCGCCTTGGGCGGCCGTCCCCGACCGCCCCGCGCCGGAGGCCCATTCAGACGCCGCCCACGCGCTGTGGGCACACTGCGCCGACGAGGTGCGTGGCTGGGCTCAGGCGCAGGGCCTCGCCACCCGCGACATCGTGGTGTTGTTGCCCTTTGCGCAACTGCTGCCGCTGGCCCGCCGGGCGTGGGCGCGCAGCGGCGCCTGGATGCCGCGCATCGAAACCAGCCAGACCCTGGCGCAGAGCTGCCCGCCGGATGTGAGCGCAGCGGACGGTGAGGGCGGTTTGAGCTTCGACGTGGCGCTCGACACCCTGAGCGGCTTGCAGTGGCTGAACACCCAACCTTGGGCGCGGGCCTGGGCGCGCGACGACGTGCAGGGGTTCGAGCAGGCGGTGGGCGCGGTGGTGCAAAGCGCGCACGCCCTGGCGCGTGCCGCCGCGGCCGTGCCACCCGCGCTGCGCGCCGCGCATTGGGAAGGCGCCCGAGCGCTGCTGGCGCAGACCAGCGGGCCCGGTGCCCGCGAGGCCTTGTTGCTGCGTGTGGCGCTGGAGTGGGCGGCGCTCACCCCGTGCGCCACCGACCCGGTGTTTCAGCTGAGCCCCGGTGCCTGGGTGATGGTGTGCGCCGGCGCGCCGGATGCGTTGGCGGCGGCCTTGCTTGCGGCCGCGCCCGAAGGCACACCGTGTTTGCAGCTCGACCTGAACCCCGACCCCGCCCAGCCGTTTGCCGGCTTGAACGAGACTGCCGCGGCCGATTGGCGCGAGGCCGTGTGCCTGGGCTTTGAAGACGAAGCGCAGCGCGCCGCAGCCGCCGTGTTGCAGCACCTCAACGCCGGCCGCGCGCCTGTGGCGCTGGTGGCGCAAGACCGCGTGCTGGTGCGCCGCGTGCGCGTGCTGCTGGCGCGCCAAGACCTGCCGGTGCAAGACGAAACCGGCTGGAAACTCTCCACCACCCACGCCGGCGCGATGGTGATGGGCTTGCTGCGCGCCGCCCAGCCGCAAGCCACGCCCGACGACTGGCTCGATTGGCTGGCCGCCTGCCGGCCCGCATGGAGCGACGCAGGCAAGGGGCTCGATGGCCTCGACGCCACGCTGCGCCGCCAAGCGTGGCGCCACACCGCCTCGGTCAAAACCGACGCCTTGCCGCCGGCCGCCGCGGCCTTGTGGGATGCTGCCTGCGCCGTGATCGCCCCGCTCCAGCAAGCCGCTGCCGTGCCGCTGTCGCAACGCCTGACGCTGCTCGCCACTGCGCTGAATGCCTGCGGCCTGTGGGAGCGCTTGCAGGCCGACGAGGCGGGTCGCCAACTGCTGGATGTGCTGCGTTTGCGCGCCCCGCAGGCGGCGATGTCCGGTGCTGCCGGCAGCCTGCCGCTCAGTGCCGACCGCTTTGAGCGCTGGGTCGACCACACGCTCGACCAGGCCGCGTTTGTGCCCGCCGCACCGGCGCAAGCCGCCGTGGTCATCACCCCGCTGGCGCGCGCCATGCTGCGGCCGTTTGGCGCCGTGGTGCTGCCGGGTGCCGACGACAAGCGCTTGGGCTCGCCCAGCGCGCCGCTCGGCTTGCTCAGCGAGGCACTGACGCACGAACTCGGCCTGCCCGATGCGGCGCAGCGCCGCGACGGCGACACCCTGGCCTTCGCACAACTGCTGCGCGCCCGTCACCTCACTGTGCTGCGGCGCCTGGACGACGGCGGCGAGCCCCTGTCTGCCAGCCCCTTGTTGCAGCGCCTGGCCTTGGCGCTGGGCCGCGCCTTGCCCGCTGCCGATGACGCGCGCACCCACACCGATTGGCCGCTGAAGCCCACGCCGCACCCCTTGCCCAGCGCCGCCGACCGCCTGCCCGACCGCCTCAGCGCCAGCGCCTGCGAAGCGCTGCGCGATTGCCCCTACCGCTTCTTCGCGCTGCGCCTGCTGCGCCTGCAAACCGCCGATGAGCTCGGCGCCGAGGTCGACAAGCGCGACTACGGCACCTGGCTGCACGCGGTGCTGCACCGGTTCCACGAGCAGCGCGCTCCTGAGCTTGACGCCGGCACAGCGCCCTGCGCGGCCGATACCGCCACCGAGGCCCACCTGCTGCGCCTGGCCGAAGAACTGCGCGCCGAGTTCGGCCTGGACGACGCCGAGTTTTTGCCCTTCATGGTGAGCTTTGTGCGCCTCGTGCCGCGCTACCAGCAGTGGCTGCATGACCACGAGGCCGAGGGCGGCCGCTGGGTCGGTGGCGAGCGCGATTTCGAGATCCGCCCCGAAGCCTGGGCCGGCACCGGCATGCACGGCGTGATCGACCGCATCGACAGTGTGCAGGGCGACGACGGCCCGGCCATTCTGTTGATCGACTACAAAACCGGCAGCGCGGCCGCCCTCAAAGACAAGGTGAAGTCGCCGCAGGAGGACACGCAATTGGCTTTTTACGCTGCGCTGATGGCCGGCCAGTCTGAGGCGGTGGGCGATATCGAAGCCAGCTACCTGGCGCTCGACGAGAGCAAAGACATCGTCGCCGTGCCGCACCCCGATGTGGAGACCAGCGCCGTGCAACTCGTGGCCGGCTTGGGCCGCGATTTGGCGCGCATTCGTGCCGGTGAAGCCTTGCCCGCACTGGGTGAGGGCAGGGCGTGTGACTACTGCGACGCGCGCGGCCTGTGCCGGCGCGACCACTGGGTGGCCGAGCTGGCGCCCGAGGACGATGCGCTGTTTGGCGACGACGACGACCCGCCCGCCGATGACCTGCGCCCCGGAGACGCCGCATGAGCGCCGCCCTGGACCCCGTGAAACCCGCCTACCGCGTCAACGGCGCCG
>JBEAOO010000292.1:0-11728 GCA_041164825.1 Pseudomonadota bacterium
TACCAGCCGCACGATGACGTGCGCCACATCGACTGGAACGTGACCGCCCGGCTGCAAACCCCGCACGTGCGCCAGTTCAACGAAGACCGCGACCTGTGCAGCTGGCTGTTGATCGATCTGAGTGCGAGCATGGACTTCGGCTCGGGTGCGCGCAGCAAACGCCAGCTGGCGCGTGAGTTGGTGGGCGCCCTGGGCAGCCTGCTCACGCGCCACGGCAACCGTGTGGGCGCGGTGATTTACGGCCAAGGCGCCACGCGCGTATTGCCGGCGCAAAGCGGGCGCAGCCAAGTGCTGCAGCTGCTGCACGCGATGGCGCCGCCCAGCGCTGCAGCAACCGCTCAAGCGACCGACTTGGCCGACTTGCTGCGCGTGGCCGGCGGCGTGTTGCGGCGCCGCGCGGCCGTGCTCCTCATCTCCGATTTCGTCAGCGCGCCGGGCTGGGCACGCCGCCTGGGCCCGCTGGCGCTGCGCCACGACGTGACCGCGGTGCGCCTGCTCGACCCGCTGGAGATGGCCCTGCCCAACCTCGGCGGCCTGCCGATGCGCGACGCCGAAACCGGCGAAACGCTGTGGGTCGACACCGGCAGCGCGGGCTTTCGGGCGCGGTATGCGGCGGCGGCTGAGCGGCACGAGAACGCCTTGCGCGCCGCGCTCGCCCACGCCGGCGTCGACACGCTGGAGCTCAGCACCGACGACGACCTGCTGCGCGCCCTGCTGCGCGCGGCCGAATTGCGCCGCCAGCGCAGCCGCTGCAACAGCGCCACGCCGCGCGGGCCCAGCCGCGCGCTGCCCGCCCCGCACGCGGCCGCGGCGTTCGCCAGCGCGGCCGCCACCACCTTGCCGGCCCCCGCACCATGACCGTCGACGACGCCGTGTTGGCCCTCTCCACCTGGCTGCCCCAGGTGGGCTTTTTGTGGCCCGAGCTGCTCTGGGCACTGGCCGTGTTGCCCCTGCTGGTGCTGCTGTATGCGTGGCTGATGCGCCGCCGCAAGCGCGTGAGCCTGCCCTTTGCGCAGATGGCCCTGGTGAAAGAAGCGATGGGCAAGCGCAGCGGCTGGCGTCGCCATGTGCCGCCCTTCTTGCTGTGGCTGGCGCTGGCTGCGCTGTTGCTGGCCGCCGCACGCCCCACGGCCGTGATCACCCTGCCCTCGGTGCAGCGCACCATCATCTTGGCCATGGACGTGTCGGGCAGCATGCGCGCCACCGATGTGCTGCCCAACCGCCTGGTGGCCTCGCAAAACGCGGCACGCGCTTTTGTGACGGCGCTGCCGCGCAATGTGCGCGTGGGCGTGGTGAGTTTTGCCGGCACCGCCGCCCTGGTGCAGCCGCCCACGCTCAGCCGCGACGACGTGCTGGCCGCGATTGATCGCTTCCAGATGCAGCGCGGCACCGCCATCGGCAGCGGCGTGGTGCTGTCGCTGGCGGCGCTTTTCCCCACCGCCGGCATCGACCTCTCGCAAATCACCGGAGAGCGCAACATGCCAGTGGTGGAAGGCGCGGCCAAGCCGCCCGAGTTCACACCCGTGGCGCCCGGCAGTTATGGCTCGGGCGCCATCATCTTGCTCACCGATGGCCAGCGCACCACCGGCCCCGACCCGATGGACGCAGCCAAGATGGCGGCCGACCGCGGCGTGCGCGTCTACACCGTGGGCATTGGCACCAAAGACGGCGAAACCATCGGTTTCGAGGGCTGGTCGATGCGTGTGCGCTTGGACGAACCCACGCTGCAAGCGATCGCCCGCGACACCCGCGCCGACTACTTTTATGCCGGCAACGCGGCCGACCTGAAACAGGTCTACGAGCGCCTGAGCAACCGCCTGGTGGTGGAGAAAAAAGAAACCGAAGTCAGCGCCGTGCTGGCTGCCCTGGCCGCGCTGCTGGTGCTGCTGGGCGCGGGCTTGTCGGTGGCGTGGTTTGGGCGGGTGGTGTGAGCGCCTCAGGCCGAGCCTGAAAGACGCCGCGCCCGGATCACCGACACCGGCTCACCGCCCTCGCCCCAGTTGTCGGCGTCCACCTCGTCGATGATGACGGTGACGCTTTCGCGGCGCTTGTGCAGCACCCGCTCCATCAACTCGGTGATGCCGGCCATGAGTTCGGCTTTTTGCGCGGCAGAGGTGGGCACCTCGCGGCGGGCCAGGCGGATGGTGACAAGTGGCATGCGGGGATCCTCGCACTCAAGGGGTTGGGCAAGCAGGGCGGCCGGGCCAGACGCGTGCGATCAGGCGGTGGCGACCGACGCGCGCGCAAGCAGATCAATTTCGACCGTCGCACTTTTGGGCAATTGCAGCACGCCGACAGACGTGCGCGCATGAGCGCCAGCCTCGCGGCCCAGCACCCGAAAAAGCAATGCTGAGGCGGCATCGGCCACCTCGCTCTGCTGCGTGAAGTCGGGCGCCGAGCGCACATACACCGTGATGCGAGGCACACCGTCCACAGCGTCGAGCGACCCCAGCGCGCGCTGCAACAACGCCAGGGCACGCATCACCGCGATTCGTGCACCGACCTGAGCCTGCGCCAAGCTCACGTCCGCGCCCGCTGCGCCGGTCACCATCACCACATCGCCCACGCGCGGAATCTGGCCACTCACATGCACGTGATGGCCGTCGCGCACACAAGGCACGTAGTTGCCTCCGATCTTGATCTCACCGTCAAACCGGTGGCCCAGGGCCTCGGCTTCGGCCGCAAACAGTTCATCTCGTGTCATGGCAAACAAACCTCCTCGGACCGTCGATCCCACACAGTGACGTCTCACCCCGGCAAGGCCAGCGCCAAGGCCAGCGGCATCGACACCAGCGCGGCCAGGTTGCCGATAAGCACCATCGAGGCCACCTTCTCGGGCTCTTGGCGGTAGCGCTCGGCGAACATGAAGTTGAGCACGGCCGGCGGCAGCGCGCCAAACACCAGCAGCAGCGCGCGTTCGCGCTCGGGCAGGTCACACAGTTGCAGCAGCAACCACGCCAGCGCCATGCCCGCCACGGGGCGCAACACGGCGCCCAACACGCCAAAACCCACGGCGGAAATCTGCGCGGTGGCCAGGCGAACGCCCAGCGCAAACAGCATCAGCTGCACCGCAATGTCGCCCACCATCTTGATGGCCAACCACAGCGGCGGCCACACCGTGACGCCGCCCAAGCTCACCGCCAAGCCCGCCAGCACGGCCAGGACCGAGGGCGTCATCCACACGGTGGCGAGCTTGGCGTGGTGGTCCATCAGCCAGATGCCGAACGAGAAATGCAGCGTGTTGGCCACCGCAAACATCACCACCATCGGCGCCAGCGCCTCGTGGCCGAAGGCCAGCACGGCCAGCGGCAGACCGAGGTTGCCGCAGTTGTTGAACATCATTGGCGGCACCAGCGTTTTGGGTGCGATGCCGAAGGCGCGGGCCACCAGCCAGCCCACCGCCCCGCTGCCGGCCATCAACAAGAACGTGGCCACGGCCAATGGCGCATAAGCGCGCAGGTCCACGTCCTTGGCGGCGAGCGCGGCAAAGATCAAGGCGGGGGTGAACACCCCCATGTTGAGCTGGTTGGCTTGGCTGAGGTCAGGCCGCTGGCGCCGCGCCACCACAAAGCCCAAGGCCGTGATGGCGAACAGCGGGAACAAGATGGAAACGATGCGCAGCAGCATGGTGCTCAAGCCCTCACTGCGGCGAAGCCGACGTTGCCGCGGCCGGCGCCGGCGTGCGGTGCCAGACCCCGCCCAAGGTGTGCGCTTCGGGCGCGCACAGCTGCAAGGCCGCACCCACCGCCGCCAGGAACACCGCCACGGCGACAAACGGCCACACCGTGCGACGCAGCGCCGTCTGCACCCAGTGATGTGGCTGGCCCAGCGCGTCGCGGCGCAGGTGGCGGTAGAGCGTGTAGCTCAGCGCACCGTCGAGCAGCAGCTCCGCCAGCAGCGAGGGCGCCAGCCACACCACGTACACCGACGCCAGCAGCCCCAGCGCCACCATCGGCGCCGAGGGCGGCGCTGCGGGACAGGGAGCGGCGGCGGGACAGGAGCGATGGCGCGGGCATGAAGACAAGAGGCGATGAACGGCGGCCCCCGAAGCATCGCACGGACAACGCCCACCTCAGCCCAACCCCCGGCCATCAGCGCGCCCGCGGCCACGCCACGGAACTTCAGTCGCCCCACGACCTCTGAAGCAGCAGCACCGCCCCACAAGGCATTCACCTCAGAAAGGTTCGCCTGCCATGACGCACCGTTCATCACCGCGCCTCGCGGCAGCCCCCAGCCTCGCACAGCGCCTGCGCCACGCCCTGAAAGCCCAGCGCGGCTTCATCGTTTTCATGCTCTGCCTGGGTGTGTTTCGCACCGCCGTGGCGGACTGGAACCCGATTCCATCGGGCTCGATGCGGCCGACGTTGCTGGAAGGCGACGTGGTGTTCGTCAACCGCCTGGCCTATGACCTGAAGCTGCCGCTGACCGATGTGGTGCTGGCAACGCTGGGCGAGCCGCATCGGGGCGATGTGGTGACCTTCAGTTCACCGGCCGATGGCAAGCGGCTGATCAAGCGCATCGTGGCCCTGCCGGGTGACCGGGTGGCGATGCACGATGAGCGGCTGGTCATCAATGGTGAAACAGCGGTGTACGACACGCCGCAGGCCGTATTGGAACCCACGGGCGCGGTCACCCCTGCCCTGCGCGATGGGGTGCGCATGACCGAGCGGGTGGCGGGCCACACGCGGCGCGTGCAGTGGTTGCCCGAGGTGCCGGCGCGGCGCGATTTTGCCGAGGTCACCGTGCCCGCGGGTCAATGGCTGGTGCTGGGCGACAACCGCGACGACAGCGCGGATTCGCGCTACATCGGGTTCATTCCGCGCGAGAAGTTGATTGGCCGCGCCGAACGGGTGCTGGTGTCGCTGGACTACCGCGAACACATCGGCCCGCGCTGGTCGCGCTGGGGCGCGTCCTTGTCTGAGCTGGGGCAGTGATCGGTCTCAGCGAACGGTGCTGAGCAGACGCAGCGGGTGGGCCGCCTCATCGGCACCCGCCACCGGATCAAAGCCCCGCGCGGGTGCGCCCTGCCAGACCTGCAAGCGCGGGGTGGCGGACTCCAACGCCGAGATGGCGGGCCCAGCGGATGACGCGGTCAAGGAGGTCACCGTGCGATCGCGCCGCAGGGCCACGGCCAGCAAATGATCGGGCCAGGCGGGAAGCTCAGGTGCCCACACGGTCCAGTCGTGACGTGCGTCGTCGGCCCAGGCGGGGCCGAGGCTGAGCTGCAGCGCTGGCTCCGATGTGGCTGGGCTGGCAGCGTCGACAGAGGGCCACAGGGTGAGCTCGGTGAGCGGCAAGCTCAAGCCCTCGCCGCGCGCCTTGGCCCAGGCTTCTTTGAGGGTCCATATGCGCAGCGCCAACCTGTGGCGCTGGGCGGGCGGCGTGCGCTGCAATCCGGCCCATTCGGTGGCCGACAAGGCCAACTCGGCCCAGCCCATGACCTCGTCGCCGCGCTCCACCGCTTGGCCGACCTGCGCGGGCAAGCGCTCGGCATCCACGCCCACTTCCACGCCGCTGCCGGGCGCACACACGGCCAGCGCAATCAGGCCTTCGGTGTGGGTCACGTTGAAGTGCGGCGCGGCAGCACGTGGCAGCGGGCCGCTGACCTGCGGCTTGCCCCAAGCGCCGGTGGCAAAGGCCCAGTCTTGCGGTCGCACGGTGGGCTGGCGTTGGCTCAAGGCCCAGCGCAGCAGCGCCCGCGTGACGGTGGCTTGCCAGCGGTGGTGCGCGTGGGCGAAGGCGGCACACGCGGCGCGCTCTGGCGCACTCAACCAGGCCTCATAAACGGGCCGCAGCTCAGACTGGTTCAGCGCGTCGTCGCGCACCAGCCAGAGTTGCACGTCGGCGGGCATCGTCACACCGACTTCAGGCGAGCCGACCGCGCACCAGGCGCAACACCCGATCGCAACGTGCGGCCATCGCCTCGTCGTGGGTGACCATCACAAAGGCCATGCCGCGCTCGCGGGCCAGGTCGAGCATCAGGCCAAACACGCCATCGGCGGTGCCGCGGTCGAGGTTGCCGGTGGGCTCGTCGGCCAGCACGCACGCGGGGTTGCCGGCCAACGCACGGGCAATGGCCACCCGCTGGCGCTCGCCGCCCGAGAGCTGGGCCGGGCGGTGGTCCACGCGCTCGGCCAAGCCCACTTTCGTTAACACGGCACGCGCCGCCTCGCGTGCCTGTGCCACCGTTTGGCGGCGGATGCGCAGCGGCATGGCCACGTTGTCGAGCGCGCTGAACTCGGGCAGCAGGTGGTGAAACTGGTACACAAACCCCAGCTGCCGGTTGCGCCACTGGCCTTGTTCGGTGGCGCCCAGCGTGTCGAGCATCGTGCCCATCAGCTGCACGCGGCCTTGGCTGGGGGCTTCGAGCCCGCCCAGCAGGTGCAGCAGCGTGCTCTTGCCCGAGCCCGAGGCGCCGACGATGGCCAGGGTCTCGCCACGCTCTACCGTGAGATCCACGCCTTGCAGCACGGGCACATCGAGCCCGCCTTCGGTGTAGCGCTTGTGCAGGTTCGTGGCTTGAATGACGGGATCAGCCATGTGCCCCCCGTTGCCACCAGCGCCCAGTCGCACCAGGCAGGCTCAGCGGAGGCTGCAGAACTGGCTTGGCCGGGCGGCAGGCGGCGCCTCCCTGGGGGGGAGCGCCGAAGGCGCTTCGGGGGGGGGTGAGATCACTCATAACGCAGCGCCTCCGCAGGTTGCACCCGGCTGGCGCGCCAGCTGGGGTAGAGCGTGGCGAGCAGCGAGAGCAGCAGCGAGATCAACACGATCGGCACGATGTCGGCCTGCTGCGGCTCGCTCGGCATGGTGCTGATGAGGTAGACGCTGGGCGGCAAAAAGGTGGTGTGCAGCGCGCGCTCAATGGCCGGCACGATCACATCGATGTTGAACGCCACCAGCAGGCCCAGCAGTGCGCCGCCGAGCGTGCCGATGATGCCGGAGGTGGCGCCCTGCACCATGAAAATGCCCATGATGGAGCGCGGGCTGGCCCCCAGCGTGCGCAGAATGGCGATGTCGGCGCGCTTGTCGGTCACCGTCATCACCAGCGTGCTCACCAGGTTGAAGGCGGCCACGGCCACGATCAACGTCAGGATGATGAACATCAGCCGCTTCTCCAGCTGCACAGCGGCAAACCAGTTGCGGTTGGTGCGCGTCCAGTCGCGCACGGTGAGGTTGGGGCCGAGGGTGTCGCTCAGCTGTTGAGCGACCTCGCGCGCCTGGTGCAAATCGCTCAACCGCAATTGCACGCCGCTGGCCCCGTCCACACGAAACAGCTTGGCCGCGTCATCAATGTGCAGCAGCGCCATGCCGCTGTCGTACTCGAAGTGGCCGGAATCAAACGTGCCCACCACGGTGAGCTGCTTCAGCCGCGGCACCACGCCGGCCGGCGTCACCTGCCCGCCCGGCGCCACGATGGTGATGTGGTCGCCCTCGCGCACACCCAAGCTGCGCGCCAACTCGCCACCCAGCACGATGCCCCATTGGCCGGGCAGCAGCTTGCTCAGCGTGGTGGCCTGCATCTGCGCGGCCAGGTCGGTCACCTTGGCCTCTTCGTTCGGCAAGATGCCGCGCACCACCGCGCCGCGCATGTCCTCGCCGCGCGCGATCAAGGCCTGCGCGGCCACGAAGGGCGCAACGGCCATGACCTGCGGATTCTGCTTGGCCGTGGCGGCCGTGGCCCGCCAATCCGGCAAGCCGGCACCGCTGCTGTCGAGCACCTCAATGTGGGCAATCACCGAGAGCATCCGGTCGCGCACCTCCTTCTGGAAGCCGTTCATCACCGACAACACGATGATCAGCGCCGCCACCCCGAGCGCAATGCCCAACATCGACACCCCCGAGATGAAGGAGATGAAACCGTTGCGCCGCCCGGCGCGGCCACTGCGCGTGTAGCGCCAGCCAATCTGGAGTTCGTAAGGCCAATTCATGTGGATGAGATGCTACCCGAGGCCAAGTGCGTCACACCTGGGCGGGCAAGGCGACCACAACGGGGCGGGGATTGCTGTCACCACTGACAGGTGCATTTCTTTACAGCCTTACGCCCCCCGCTGAAGGACACTGTCCTGACCTTTTTTGACATGGATCAACCGTGAAATTCACCCGCCGCGGCAGCCGCGACGGCGAACCACTTCAAGGCCCCACACCCGACACCCCATGCCGACTCCGCCCCTGCACGCCGCACCATCACGCTGGCAGGCTTTCGTCCGCTGGCTGGTCGAGTGCTGGAGCGATCCCAACGCCACGCCCGAGCAAAACGCCATCTTCCGCGGGCAGCAGTTTCACTTCTTGATTCAGTTGATTCCCCTGGCTGTGCTGCCCAGCGTCGGCCTGCTCATCTCCGGCGCTTGGTGGTTTTGGGACGTGGGAGACCGAACCATCATGCTCTCGCTCGCGGGCATTCAGTTGATCGATGGCGCCGTCAACATGACGATGTGGAAGCGCCGGCGCAAGCAGCCTCGCGACACACCGGTCGCAGACAGTACCATTTGGCTGATGATGCTCACGTTGGGGATCTCTGGGCTCGTCTGGGCCTTGCAGACAGTCCAGGTGTTCGGGGCGAGCAACTCAGATCAACGGGTGATCCTGCTGTCAGTGATCGGGGCGGTGCTGACCTGCGGCAGTTGGTTCTACGCCGTGCTGCCCCAGATTGCGCTGGCTTGGACGTTCACCATGTCGATCGGTTTGATGGTCGGCCTGGGCTACACGCAATGGCAACACTACCCCGCCCTGCCCTTGCTGCTGCTGTTCTACATGGTCGTTCTGGTCTGGACCGTGCTGATTTCTTCGCGCCTGTTCATGCGGGGTTTGCGCAACGAATTGGCACTCGACCAACAACGCCAACTCGTGGGTTTGTTGCTCAACGACTTTGAAGAAAACGCCAGCGACTGGCTGTGGGAAATTGGCGCCAGCGGCACCCTGCAGTACGCCTCGTCGCGCTTGGCACAGATCATGGGCAAACCGCTGAACGTCATCCAGGACCGCAGCCTCGTTGAGCTGCTGGCCGAAGTGGCACCGCCCGGCGACGACCCCGCGCAAAGCCCGCACCAGAGCCTGGTCAAGGCGCTCGCCGACGACCTGCCGTTTCGCGACCTGACGGTGCCGGTGATGTTGGGCGGCCAGCGGCGCTGGTGGGCCTTGTCGGCCAAGCCGCTGCGCGATGCGCGTGGTGCCGTGTTGGGCTGGCGGGGCGTGGGCTCCGACGTCACCATCGTGCGCGAGCACACCATCGAGCTCACCCGCCTGGCCAGCATCGACCCGCTCACCGGCCTGGCCAACCGCTACCAGTTCAACCAACGGCTCGCCGCACACTTCAGCGTGCCGACCCAGGTGGCGAACTGCATGTTGATGCTGCTCGACCTCGACCACTTCAAAAACGTCAACGATTCGCTCGGCCATGTGGCGGGCGATGAGCTGCTGTGCGAGGTGGCGCAGCGCCTCAGAGCCCACATCGAGCCCGACATGCTGCTGGCGCGCCTGGGCGGCGATGAGTTTGCGCTGATGGTGGAAGGGGTGATCGACCTCGAACGCATCAAGGCCCTCGGTGCGCGGCTGCAAAAGGCACTGTTGCAGCCCTGCGTCATCAGCCACCAGCGGCTGGAAGTGCATGCCAGCATCGGCGTCGGGCTGGCGCCGTACGACGGCGACAGCGCGGCCGGGCTGCTCAAAGCCAGCGACATGGCGCTGTATGCGGCCAAAGCCGCCGGGCGCAACACCCTGCGCTTTTTTGAAGCCGAGATGGAGACCGCGGCCCACGACCGGCTGGAGCTGCTGGAGGAGATGCGCGAAGGGCTTGATGGCCATCAGTTCGTGGTGCACTACCAGCCGCAAATGGATTTGCGCACGGGCGCCTTGCTGGGCTTTGAGGCCTTGGTGCGCTGGCAGCACCCCACGCGCGGCCTGCTGCAACCTGGCCGGTTCATTGCGCTGGCCGAGGAAAGCCGCCTGATCGTGCGGCTCGGCAAATGGGTGCTGCAGCAAGCCTGCCAAGACGCGATGACCTGGCCCAAAAATATGCGCGTGTCCGTCAACATTTCGGCGGTCGAATTTGACCGCACCGATGTGACCCACACCGTGACCGAGGCGCTGCGCCTGAGCGGCCTGCCCAGCCACCAGTTGGAGATCGAGTTGACGGAATCGACCTTGCTGCAGGACAGCGAATCCATCATCGAGGCACTGACCGAGTTGCGCCGCCTGGGTGTGCGCACGGCGCTGGACGACTTTGGCACCGGCTTCTCCTCACTGGCCTATTTGCGCCGTTTTCCGCTGGACCAACTCAAGATCGATCAATCCTTCGTCAAGCCACTGGGAAACCCCGAAGACAGCGCCAACAACCGCAACGCCGAAGCCATCGTCCAAGCCATCCATGGCTTGGCGCAGGCCCTGGGCATGGAAACCACCGCCGAGGGCGTTGAAACGCAGGCGCAGCAACAGGTGCTGCAGCGCATCGGCTGCCACGTCGGGCAGGGCTACCTGTTTGCCAAACCCATGGACCCGCAGCAGCTGGCAGCCTACCTGGCAGCGCACAGCCCGTTGGCGCCGCCATCCGACGCCCCGCAGGGCGAGGTCGGGCTGCCCGCGCCCTGGGGCTGATGGCGGGTCGCGTGGCCAGGGCGATCCAGGCCAAGCCGTGAAGCGCCCGGCCGGATAATCGGCCCATGCACTTGATGATTCCGTTTGCCTCGGCCTGTGCCGAGCCCGCCAGCCCAGTGCTGCGCGACCTGAGTTTGCCCACACTGGGGCGGCTGCTGCAGCGAATGACGCCGGTGCAGCGCGACGAGGCCGACGCGTACAGCCTCAACCCGCCGCACGAGCGCGCACTGGCGGCCGCCTGGGGCTGGACGGGTGAGCCCGGCGCCCTGCCTTTTGCGGCGCGTGCCGCAGCGGCCGATGGCGTGGCGGTGAGTGAGCTGCCTTGGGGCCTGCTCACGCCGGTGCACTGGCAGGTGGGCCGCGAGCACATCACGCTGGCCGACCCCGCCGCGCTGGGCCTGGACGCGGCCGAATCGCAAGCCATTTTGGAGGCCGTGCGCGAGCTGTTCGAGAGCGAGGGCTTCACGCTGGTGTGGGGCGCAGCCGGGCGCTGGTATGCCGCCCACCCGAGCTTTGAGGGCCTGGCCACCGCCAGCCTCGACCGCGTGATTGGCCGCAATGTCGACCTCTGGTTGCAGGGCTCGCACCAGGCGCGGCTGGTGCGCCGGCTGCAAAACGAGGTGCAGATGCTGCTTTACAACCACCCGCTGAACGACGCCCGCGAGGCGCGTGGCCTGCGCCCGGTGAACTCGTTTTGGCTGAGCGGTTGCGGGCGTTTTCAGCCCCAACAACCGCCAGACACGCTGCAGGTGGACGAGCGCCTGCGCGCCCCGCTGCTGGCCGACGACTGGGCCGCCTGGGCCGAGGCCTGGCGCGCGCTCGACGCCGGCCCGCTGACCGAGTTGCTGGCCCGCACGCAACGCGCTGAAGCCGTGCGCTTGACACTCTGTGGCGAGCGCAGCTGGGTGGCTTATGAGCCCGCGGTTGCCCCGTCGCTGTGGCAACGTTTGCGCAGCGGCTTCAGCCCGCCCGACACCGCACACATCCTGGGCGACCTTTGATGAGCAATCTTTGATGAGCAATTCGCCCCACATTCGCCTGCGCGACAACGCGCCGCGTGCCGCCTGGGCGCTGGAGCAAGCCGGCGTGCCGGCACTGCTGGCGCGCCTGTTCGCCGCACGCGGCGTGCGCACGCCCG
>JBEAOO010000293.1:0-19137 GCA_041164825.1 Pseudomonadota bacterium
GACAAAGGAGCCGTAGCCACGCACGGTGGTGACCTTGCGCATCTTGGCCATCGCGGCCAAGCCGCCGGTCAGCTTGCCGATGACTTTGTCTTTGTGACCGCGCAGCTTGTCGATGTTGAGCGTTGGCGCTCCAAAGTCCACACCCAGGTCGCCCAGGTGGCTCACTTCATCCATCACGGCGGCCACGTGCAGCAGCGCCTTCGACGGGATGCAGCCGACGTTCAAGCACACGCCGCCCAGGCTGGCGTAGCGCTCGACGATGACGACCTTCAGGCCCAAATCAGCCGCGCGGAACGCGGCCGAGTAGCCGCCCGGGCCGGCGCCCAGCACCAGCAGGTCGCACTCCAGATCGGCCGGGCCGCTGTAGCTGCCCGCCGGGCCGGCCGGTGCGGCCACCGGGGCCGCTGCCGCCGGAGCGGGTGCGGCGGCCGCAGGAGCAGCAGCCGGCGCCGCAGCTGCTGCGGCACCCGCCACCTCCAGTGACAGCACCACCGAGCCTTGTTTCACCTTGTCGCCCAGCGCCACTTTGAGCGCGGTGACCACACCGGCGTGCGACGACGGGATCTCCATCGATGCCTTGTCGGATTCGACCGTGATCAGCGACTGCTCGGCCTTGACCGTGTCGCCCACTTTCACCAGCAGTTCGATGACGGTGACTTCGTCGAAATCACCGATGTCGGGAACTTGAATGTCCAAGATTGCCATGGTCCGCTTCCCTTAAAGCAACACGCGACGGAAGTCGGCGAGGATCTGGCCCAGGAACGCGTTGAAACGAGCGGCAGCAGCGCCGTCGATCACGCGGTGGTCCCAGGTCAGCGACAGCGGCAGCATCAGGCGCGGCACAAAGGCCTTGCCGTCCCACACCGGTTCCATGTTGCTGCGGCAGACACCCAGGATGGCCACTTCTGGCGCATTGATGATGGGCGTGAAGTAGCGGCCACCGATGCCGCCCAGGCTGGAGATGGTGAAGCAGGCACCCGACATGTCGGCGGGGCCGAGCTTGCCGTCGCGCGCCTTCTTGGCGAGCTCGCCCATTTCTTGGCTGATCTGCAGCACGCCCTTCTTGTCGGCGTCCTTGATCACCGGCACCACCAAGCCGTTCGGCGTGTCGGCGGCAAAACCGATGTGGTAGTACTGCTTGTAGACCAGCGCATCGCCGTCGAGTGAGCTGTTGAACTCGGGGAACTTCTTGAGCGCGGCCACGCTGGCCTTGATCAGGAAGGCGAGCATCGTCACCTTGGCGCCACTCTTCTCGTTTTCCTTGTTGGTGGAGACACGGAAGGCTTCGAGGTCGGTGATGTCGGCGTCGTCAAAGTTGGTGACGGCCGGGATCATCACGGCGTTGCGCAACAGGTTGGCGCCGCTGATCTTCTTGATGCGGCCCATCTCCTTGCGCTCGATGGGGCCGAACTTGGCGAAGTCGACCTTGGGCCACGGGATCAGGCCCAGCTCCGAGCCACCACCGCCAGCGGCAGCTGCCGGGGCCTTGGCCTTTTGAGCGGCGGTTTGCACCGCGCCGGCCATGACGCTCTTCACAAAGCCTTGCACGTCGGTGTGCGTGATGCGGCCTTTGGCGCCGGAACCGGCCACCTCAGCCAGCGGCACACCCAGCTCACGCGCCAGACGGCGGATGCTCGGCGAAGCGTGCGGCAATTGGCCGGGTGCGGCAGCGGTCGGGTCGTGCGCAGGCACGGCCGCGGCCACCGGGGCGCTGGCCACGGCGGCGGCAGGTGCCGCAGCGGCAGCAGCCACTGGCGCAGCGGCAGCGGCAGCGGGTACGGCAGCAGCAGGCGTGCCAGCGACGGCATCGAGCACCACCACGGCAGAACCCTTGGCGACCTTGTCACCCAGCTTCACCAGCACTTGTTTGACCACCCCGGCATGCGAGGACGGGATCTCCATCGAGGCCTTGTCGGACTCCACGGTGATCAGCGACTGCTCGACCTTGATCGTGTCGCCGACCTTGACCATCACCTCGATCACCGTCACTTCGTCGAAGTCGCCGATGTCGGGCACGACCACGTTCACCGGGCCGGCGCTGGCCGCGGGGGCGGCAGCGGGCGCAGGCGCAGGCGCAGCAGCAGCAGCAGCAGCAGCAGCCGGCGCGACAGCGGCGGGGGCAGGTGCTGCGGCGGCATCGGTTTCAAGCACCAACACCAGCGAGCCCTCGGCGACCTTGTCGCCCAGCTTCACGCGCAGTTCTTTCACCACGCCAGCGTGCGACGACGGGATCTCCATCGACGCTTTGTCCGACTCCACGGTGAGCAGCGATTGCTCTTGCTTCACCGTGTCACCCGGCTTGACCATCAGCTCGATGATCTCAACTTCCTTGAAGTCACCGATGTCCGGGACTTTGACTTCGACCAATGCCATGTGTGTCTCCAGCAAGTTCAGCTTGCATGAGGCGGCGGGCGGCGCATGCGCACAACCCGGCCACCCTGATGAGGAAATAGCGCCCGGCCCGCAGCAGGTGCGGGCCGGGCAGTGCCTGAATCAGGCGTACAGCGGGTTGACCTTGTCGGCCTGGATGCCGTACTTGGCGATGGCTTCGGCCACCTTGGCCACCGGCACCTTGCCCTCTTCGCTCAAGGCCTTCAGCGCCGCCACGACGATGTAGTGGCGGTTGATTTCGAAGTGCTCACGCAGCTTGCTGCGGAAGTCGCTGCGGCCAAAACCGTCGGTGCCCAGCACCTTGTAGGTGCGGTCCTTCGGGATGAACGGGCGAATCTGCTCCGCGTAGTTCTTCATGTAGTCGGTCGAGGCGATGACCGGGCCAGCGTGGGCCGCCAGCTGTTGCGCCACGAACGACACCTGCGGTGCCGAGGTGGGGTGCAGCAGGTTGTAGCGCTCGGCGGCTTGGCCGTCGCGGGCCAGCTCGTTGAAGCTCGGGCAGCTCCACACATTGGCGGCCACGCCCCACTCTTCTTCAAGCAGTTTCTTGGCGGCTTGCGATTCGCGCAAGATCGTGCCCGAGCCCAGCAGGTTGACGCTGATCGGCTGCTTGGCACCTTCGTCCAGCAGGTACATGCCCTTGATGATTTCTTCTTCGGTGCCGGCACGCAGGCCCGGCATCGCGTAGTTTTCGTTCAGCAGGGTCAGGTAGAAGTAGACGTTCTCTTGCTTCTCCACCATGCGCTTCAAACCGTGGTGCAGGATCACACCCACTTCGTGCGCAAAGGTCGGGTCGTAGGAGATGCAGTTCGGGATCGTGCCGGCCAGGATGTGGCTGTGGCCGTCTTCGTGCTGCAGGCCTTCGCCGTTGAGCGTGGTGCGGCCCGAGGTGCCGCCCAACAAGAAGCCACGTGCTTGCATGTCGCCCGCCGCCCAGGCCAAGTCACCAATGCGCTGGAAGCCGAACATCGAGTAGTACACGTAGAACGGCACCATGATGCGGTTGCTCGTGCTGTACGAGGTGGCTGCAGCGATCCAGCTGCTCATGCCGCCGGCTTCATTGATGCCTTCTTGCAGGATCTGACCGGCCTTGTCTTCCTTGTAGTACATGACCTGGTCTTTGTCGACCGGGGTGTACTGCTGGCCGGCCGGGTTGTAGATGCCGATCTGGCGGAACAGACCTTCCATGCCGAAGGTACGGGCCTCGTCCACCAAAATGGGCACCACGCGCGGGCCCAGGGCCTGGTCGCGCAGCAGTTGCGTCAGGAATCGCACATAGGCTTGCGTGGTGCTGATCTCGCGGCCTTCTGGGGTCGCTTCCATCACGCTCTTGAAGGTTTCGAGCGAGGGCACGGTGAAGCTCTCGTCGGCCTTGGTGCGGCGGTGCGGCAAGTAGCCGCCCAGGGCCTTGCGGCGCTCGTGCAGGTACTGCATTTCCGGCGTGTCGTCGGCCGGCTTGTAGAACGGGATCTTCGACAGTTCGCTGTCAGGGATGGGCAGGTTGAAGCGGTCGCGGAAGGTCTTGATGTCCTCGTCGGTCAGCTTCTTGGTCTGGTGAACATTGTTCTTGCCTTCACCCGACTTGCCCATGCCGAAGCCCTTGACGGTCTTGATCAGCAGCACGGTCGGTTGGCCCTTGGTGTTCACGGCCTGGTGGTAGGCGGCGTACACCTTTTGCGGGTCGTGGCCGCCGCGCTTGAGGTTCCAGATGTCGTCGTCGCTCAGGTGAGCCACCATCTCCAGCGTCTTCGGGTCGCGACCGAAGAAGTGCTTGCGCACGTAGGCACCGTCGTTGGCCTTGAACGACTGGTAGTCGCCGTCCAGCGTGTCCATCATGATCTTGCGCAGGGCGCCGTCCTTGTCACGGGCCAGCAGCGAATCCCAGCCGCTGCCCCACAACAGCTTGATGACGTTCCAACCCGCACCACGGAACTCGCCTTCGAGTTCTTGCACGATCTTGCCGTTGCCGCGCACCGGGCCATCGAGGCGCTGCAGGTTGCAGTTCACCACGAAGATCAGGTTGTCGAGGTTTTCGCGCGCAGCCAGGCCAATGGCGCCGAGCGATTCGACTTCGTCCATTTCGCCGTCACCGCAGAACACCCAGACCTTGCGGTTCTCGGTGTTGGCAATGCCACGGGCGTGCAGGTACTTCAGGAATCGGGCTTGGTAGATCGCCATCAGCGGGCCCAGGCCCATCGAGACGGTGGGGAACTGCCAGAACTCGGGCATCAGCTTCGGGTGCGGGTAGCTCGACAGGCCCTTGCCGTCCACTTCCTGGCGGAAGTTCAGCAGCTGTTCCTCAGAGAGGCGGCCTTCGAGGTAAGCGCGGGCGTACACGCCGGGCGACACGTGACCTTGGATGTACAGGCAGTCGCCGCCGTGATTTTCGTTTTCTGCGTGCCAGAAGTGGTTGAAGCCGGCGCCAAACATGTGGGCCAGCGAGGCGAAGGAGCCGATGTGGCCGCCCAGGTCGCCGCCGTCTTCGGGGTTGTGGCGGTTGGCCTTGACGACCATCGCCATCGCGTTCCAGCGCATGTAGGCGCGCAGGCGCTCTTCGATCTCGATGTTGCCGGGGCAACGGGCCTCTTCGTTGGCCTCGATGGTGTTCACGTAACCGGTGGTGGCCGAAAACGGCATGTCCACGCTGTGCTGGCGGGCTTCTTCCAGCAGTTGCTCTAGCAGGAAGTGGGCGCGGTCCGGGCCCTCACGTTCGATGACGGCGGCGAGCGCATCCATCCATTCGCGGGTTTCTTGTGAATCGCTGTCAGCGACGGTATTGGGGCGGGTATCAGGCGATGCGGACATGTCGTCTCCATGCAGCGTTTTTTGGTGGCGCGAAGTGTCCCATAAGTTTTCAACTTTTCAAATAGTGCTTTTGCATTTCATGATGCGGAATATTTTTGCGGTGCAACATGATTTGTGGGCTTTCGAGAATCGCCTCGGAGCGCGCCACCGATAATCCGGCGATGCGTGATCTGTACAACTTCCCCGGCGGCGCCAGCGTGTCGCTGACTTGGCCGCAGCGGCTCTTCGGGCGCTGGTGGCGCCAGCAATCGCCGTCGCGCCAAGACCGCTACGCCACCATCGGGCCGCTGATCTCGGTGCTGCTGTTCCTGGCGGCCATGGTGTTGGCCTTCTGGTACCTGCGCAATGAGGAATACGAGCGGGAGCGCGAGTCGGTCAAGCGCGACACCGAGATCGCGCAACAGCAAATCCGCCTGCGCCTGATCGAGAACCAGGAGCAGTTGCTGCGCATTGCGCGCGAGATCGTCACGCACACGATTGACAAAGAGGACTTCCTCAACCAAGCCGCCACCTTCACCCGCGAGCGGCCGGAAATCACCCGGCTGAACTGGATCGCCGCAGACCGCAAACCGCGCGCGGCGTACTCGGCCAGCCTCTTCCACGCCGACAACAGCACGCCCGCTGAGGACGCAGCAACCGCCTTGCCCGCCGAGGGCGAAGACAACGCCACCGAAGCAGCCTTCCAGGCCACGCGCTCGCTGCGCCAGCCGGTGTACTCGCGCCCGTTCAACGACGGCGCCGGCAACACCGTGATGCAGGTGCACGTGCCTTTGCTCGACCGCGGCAACTTCAGCGGCGTCTTGATGGCCGAGGTGTCGCTCGAAGCGCTGTTGCGCTACTTCGTGCCCTACGACGTCACCGGCCGCCACGCGGTCAGCCTGCTCGACGCGAGTGGCCGCACGCTGGCCAGCACCGTCACCCCCATGCCCGGCCAAGCCGCGCGCGCCGCCGCCGCAGCCATCGCCGAAGACGCACCGCTGGCCCCCGCCAACAACGGCGTCATCATTCGCGCCCGCGGCTCGCGCACCTCGGTGGGCCTGATCAGCAATACCTTGTTCTGGATGGTGGCGGCCCTCAGCGCGCTCACGGTGTGGATGCTGCTCGGCACCTGGCGCCACATGTCGCGCCGCATGCAGATGCAAAGCGCGCTGGTGTCGGAGGCCAACTTCCGCCGCGCCATGGAAAACTCCATGCTCACCGGCATGCGCGCCATGGACATGGACGGCTGCATCACCTACGTGAACCCCGCGTTTTGCGCCATGACCGGCTTCAGCGAGGCCGAGCTGATCGGCCGCCGCCCGCCCTTCCCGCACTGGCCGCCCGACCGCCACGAAGAAAACAACCGCCTGCTGCAGCAAGAGTTGCAAGGCCGCAGCCCGGCCGGCGGCATCGAGGTGAAGGTGCTGCGCAAAGATGGCTCGCAGTTCGACTCGCGCATGTACGTGTCGCCGCTGATCGACCCCAAAGGCCAGCAGACCGGCTGGATGACCTCGATGACCAATATCACCGAGGCCAAGCGCATCCGCGACCAGCTCAGCGCCTCGCACGAGCGCTTCACCACCGTGCTCGAAGGGCTGGACGCGGCGGTCTCAGTGCTGTCCGTGCAACAAAGCGAGCTGCTGTTTGCCAACCGCTCGTACCGCCTGTGGTTTGGCGCCGATGCCAGCGCGCACTCGTGGTTGGCCGGCAGCGAGCCGGTGGAGCCGCAGTCCACCGACCACAGCGATGAAGACGCCGACGTGATGGGCGGCCTGCCCACCCAAGAACTCACCGAGGCCGGCTCCGACACGCGCGAGGTCTACATCGAGACGCTGGGCAAGTGGTTTGACGTGCGCACCCGCTACCTGCAGTGGACCGACGGCCGCTTGGCGCAAATGCTGATCGCCACCGACGTGACCGCGCGCCGCAACGCCGAAACCGTGGCCGCCAGCCAGGCCGAAAAAGCGCAGGTCACCAGCCGCTTGGTGACCATGGGCGAAATGGCGTCATCGGTGGCGCACGAGCTCAACCAGCCGCTCACCGCCATCACCAACTACTGCAACGGCATGGTGTCGCGGGTGAAGAACGACGCGATCCAGAAGGACGACCTGATTGCCGCGCTGGAAAAAACCAGCAAACAAGCCCAGCGCGCAGGGCAAATCATTCACCGCATCCGCGCCTTCGTGAAGCGCAGCGAGCCACAGCGCCAGCCCTCCGACGCGCACGTGATCATCGAAGACGCGGTGGAATTGGCCGGCATCGAACTGCGCCGCCGCAATGTCTCGATCCACACCTATGTGGCGCAGCGCCTGCCCACGCTGATGGTCGACCCGATCTTGATCGAACAGGTGGTGCTCAACCTGCTGAAAAACGCGGCCGAGGCGATCGACAACGCCAAGCTGCCGCCCGCGCGCCGCAACATCGAGCTGCGCGTGGTGCCGCGCTACACGCCCGAAGAAGGCGGCGTGATCGAGTTCAGCGTCACCGACATGGGCCCGGGCATCAAGGACGACGTGATCTCGCGCCTCTACGAAGCCTTCTTCTCGACCAAGGTCGACGGCCTGGGGATCGGCCTGAGCTTGTGCCGCTCCATCATCGAGAGCCACCGCGGTCGGATCAAGGCAGAGAACCTCTACAATGGCAGCTCGGTCACGGGCTGCCGCTTTTCCTTCACGCTGCCCGTGGAGATCACTCGAATCGACGCCCCAGCGGCAGTGAATACATGAGCCTGATTCCCAAGCGCGGTACCGTCTATGTGGTGGACGACGACGAGGCTGTGCGCGACTCGCTGCAGTGGTTGCTCGAAGGCAAGGACTACCGCGTCAAGTGTTTCGATTCGGCCGAGTCCTTTCTCTCGCGTTTCGACCCCCGCGAGGTGGCCTGCCTGATCGCCGACATCCGCATGGACGGCATGAGTGGCCTGGAGCTGCAAGACCGCTTGCTGGAGCGCCGCAGCCCGCTGCCGGTGGTCTTCATCACCGGCCACGGCGACGTGCCCATGGCCGTGACAACCATGAAAAAGGGCGCGATGGATTTCATCGAAAAGCCCTTCAAGGAAGAAGAACTGGTGAACCTGGTGGAGCGCATGCTCGACCAGGCGCGCAACGCCTTCTCCACCCACCAAGAAGCCGCCAGCCGCGACGCCCTGCTGTCGCGCCTGACCACGCGTGAAGCCCAGGTGCTGGAGCGCATCGTCGCCGGCCGCCTGAACAAGCAGATCGCGGATGATTTGGGCATCAGCATCAAGACGGTGGAGGCGCACCGCGCCAACATCATGGAAAAGCTCAACGCCAACACCGTGGCCGATCTGCTCAAGATTGCCCTCGGCGCCCAGGCCAAGACCTGATCCCCTGCACTGCCAACAAGGCCGCCTCGAGCGGCCTTTTTCGTCTTTCACCTTCCCTTTTTGACCCGATTCGATCATTCGATTCGATCACTCGACCAGATCACCGGACACCCGCACCATGACCGCCCAACTCATCGACGGCAACGCCCTCTCCCAACAAGTTCGCGCCGAAGTGGCGCAGCGCGCTGCCGCCCTCACCGCCCGCGGCGTGACGCCGGGCTTGGCCGTGATCATGGTGGGCGAGAACCCGGCTTCGGCCGTGTACGTGCGCAACAAGGTCAAGGCCTGCCAAGACAACGGCCTGCACTCGGTGCTGGAGCACTACCCGGCCACCATGACCGAGGCCGAGCTGCTGGCCCGCGTTGATGCGCTCAACACCGACCCGCGCATCCACGGCATCTTGGTGCAACTGCCGCTGCCCAAGCACATTGACGATCACCAGGTGATCGAAGCCATCTCGCCCGACAAAGACGTGGACGGCTTCCATGTGGCCAGCGCCGGCGCGCTGATGGTGGGCGAAGTGGGCTTCAAGGCCTGCACGCCCTACGGCTGCATGAAGATGCTCGAATCGATCGGCCTGAAGGATTTGCGCGGCAAGCACGCAGTGGTGATCGGCCGCAGCAACATTGTGGGCAAGCCCATGGCCATGATGCTGCTGGCCGCCAATGCCACCGTCACTATCACCCACAGCGGCACGGCCGACCTGGGCGCCATGACGCGCCAGGCCGACATCGTGGTGGCCGCAGTGGGCAAGCGCAATGTGCTGACCGCCGACATGGTGAAGCCGGGCGCCGTGGTGATCGACGTGGGCATGAACCGCAACGGCGAAGGCAAGCTGTGCGGCGACGTGGACTTTGCCGGCGTGCGCGAAGTGGCTTCGGCCATCACCCCGGTGCCGGGCGGCGTGGGGCCGATGACCATCACCATGCTGCTGGTCAACACCATCGAAGCGGCAGAGCGCACGGCCGCCGGCTGAACTCGGCTGACGTGAGGGGGCTCCTCCTTGAGATGGACGCAACCGCCCCGAGATGCCACTGAATCGCGTTAAACCCCGGCGCCCATGCGGCCGGGGCCGCCGATGTTGAATGCAATGACTTTGGAGATGGGCGCCCCGCCCTTTGAAATCATGAGCGACCTCGCTGCCCAGAACCCCCTGCTCGACACCACTGGCCTGCCGCGCTTCTCCGACATCAGCCCGGAGCACGTGAGCCCAGCCATCGAGGCCCTGCTGGCCGAGGCCGACGCCGCGCTGGCGCTGGTCACCAGCGACGCCGTGCCCGCCGACTACGACACCCTTTCGCGCGTGCTCGACGTGGCCACCGAACGCCTGGGCCGCGCCTGGGGCGCCGTGGGCCACCTGCACTCGGTGGCCGACACGCCCGAGCTGCGTGCCGCTTACACCGCCAACCTGCCCAAGGTCACCGATTTTCACACCCGGCTGGGCGCCGATGAGCGGCTCTACGCCAAGTACAAAGCCGTGATGGCCAGCGCGGACTCGGCGCAGCTGAGCGCGCCGCGCCGCCAAGCGCTGAGCAATGCGCTGCGCGATTTTGTGCTGTCGGGCGCCGAGCTGGAGGGCGCGGCCAAAGTGCGTTTTGCCGAGCTGCAAGACCTGCAGGCCGAGCGCGGCCAGCAGTTCTCCGAGCACGTGATGGACGCCACCGACGGCTTCGCCCACTACGCAACCGAGGCCGAGGTGGGCGGCATTCCCGCCGATGCACTCGCCGCAGCCAAGGCGGCGGCCGAGGCCGATGGCCAGGCCGGCTACAAGTTCACGCTGCACTTCCCCAGCTACTTCCCGGTGATGCAGTACGGCACGCACCGGCCGCTGCGCGAGGCCCTGTACCGCGCCCACGTCACCCGCGCCAGCGAATTCGGCAAGCCCGAGCTGGACAACAGCGCCGTGATGCAAGAGCTGCTGGCCCTGCGCCAGGAAGAAGCGCAACTGCTGGGCTACGCCAACGCGGCCGAGGTGTCGCTGGTGCCCAAGATGGCCGAGAGCCCGGCCCAGGTGCTTGAGTTTTTGCGCGACCTGGCCCGCCGCGCCCGCCCCTACGCCGAGCGCGACCTGACCGAGTTGCGCGACTTCGCCCGCACCGAGCTGGGCCTGGACCCCCTGCTGGCCTGGGACACCACGTTTGCCGCCGAGAAGCTGAAAGAAGCGCGTTACGCCTTCAGCGATCAGGAGGTGAAGCAATATTTCACCGAACCCAAGGTGCTGGACGGACTGTTCCACATCATCGAAACCGTGTTCGAGGTGGCGATCCGCCCCGACGCCGCGCCGGTCTGGCACCCGAGCGTGCGCTTCTTCCGCATCGAGCGCGCCGGGCAGCTGGTGGGCCAGTTCTACCTCGACCCTTATGCCCGCCCCGGCAAGCGCCCCGGCGCTTGGATGGACGATGTGCGCGGCCGCTGGGCCCGCCCCGATGGCGGCCAGCAAACGCCGGTGGCGCACCTGGTGTGCAACTACGCACCGCCCGTGGTGATGGATGGCCAGCCCCGCCCCGCCCTGCTCTCGCACGACGACGTGACCACGCTGTTCCACGAATTTGGCCACGGCCTGCACCACATGCTCACCCAGGTGAATGACCTGGGCGTGTCGGGCATCTCCGGCGTCGAGTGGGACGCGGTCGAGCTGCCCAGCCAGTTCATGGAAAACTTCTGCTGGGAGTGGGACGTGGTCAAGCGCCTGACCGCCCACGTTGACACCGGCGAGCCGCTGCCGCGCGCGCTGTTTGACAAGATGACCGCGGCCAAAAACTTCCAAAGCGGGCTGCAAACGCTGCGACAGGTGGAGTTCTCGCTGTTTGACATGCGCTTGCATGCCGAGCCCGGCAGCGAGACCCAGGTGCAGCAGCTGCTCGACGAGGTGCGGCGCGAAGTGGCCGTGGTGACGCCGCCCGAGTTCAACCGCTTCCAACACAGCTTCTCGCACATCTTTGCGGGCGGCTACTCGGCCGGCTACTACAGCTACAAATGGGCCGAGGTGCTGAGCGCCGACGCCTGGAGCGCGTTTGAAGAAGCCGGCGTGCTCGACGCCGAGACAGGCAAGCGCTACCGCGCCGAGATTTTGGAAGCCGGCGGCAGCCGCCCAGCCATGGAAAGTTTCACGGCTTTCCGCGGTCGACCGCCCACCATTGACGCGCTGTTACGACATCAGGGCATGGCTTGAAGCGACAGGGTGTAGATTGACGCTTGAACCGGTGCGCCAGCGGGAACCCCATCCCGCCGCACCTCGCTTTTCAGGATCTCTCTCATGCGCCGCACGCACCGCCTCACCGCTCGTCCCACCGCCCGCCCCACGCCTCGCCTCGCCGCCGCTTGGCTGCCCCGGCTCGCCGCACTGAGCCTGTGCGCCCTGGCCGCTGCACCCAGCTGGGCGCTCTACAAGGTGGTGGGCCCCGATGGCCGCGTGACCTACACCGACCGGCCACCGCAAGAAGCCAGCGCCAGCACCGGCCGCGTGAGCGCGGTGAGCGCGGCTGGCGGCGCGGGCAGCGGCACCGCCGCCCTGCCGCTGGAATTGCGTCAGGCGGCGCAACGTTTTCCGGTCACGATTTACACCACGGCCACCTGCGACCCCTGCGAATCGGCGCGCCAGCTGCTGCGCAAACGCGGTGTGCCCTACACCGAGCGCCAGGTGCTCACCCCCGCCGATGCCGAGGCGCTGTTCAAGCTCACCGGCGGCCGCGAAGCGCCAGCGGCGTCCATCGGCGCCCAGGTGATGCGCGGTTACTCGGCCGACCTGTGGAATTCGTACCTCGACGCCGCCGCTTACCCCAAAGAATCCAAGCTGCCGCGCGGCTACAGCTGGGCGCCGCCCACGCCGCTGACCGCACGCAATGAAGTCGCCAAAGGCGATGCAGCCCCCGCGACGGCCGAGGGCGAGGCCGCCGATGCCCCTCCCGCGGCGCCCGCCTCGAGCACGACCACGCGCATCAAGTTCTGAGCGGAGCGCCTGCGGGCGGGGGCGGCTCAGCCCGAGGCTGAGGCCCGTGACGACAGCCCGCCGAGCGTGCCGGGCCGCAACCGGGCTCGGCCGCTCAGCGTTCGCCCAAATCTTTGGCCAAGCGCCGGGTCAGCCGGCTGGCGCCAAACAGCATCGCCGCCATCAGCCAAAACAAGGCCGATGCGCCCACCGCGCCACCGGCCAGCCCAAACAGCAGCGGCATGCTGGTGCTCGACACATTGATGGTGACCGAGCGCAGCGCCACGGCCTCGCCATGCCGGCCATCGGGCGTCAGGTGGTGCAGGGCCGACATGATCATCGGCTGCACGGCACCTTGCGCCAGCCCCAGCGCCAAGGCACACGTGCCCATGGCCCAGGCGCTGGGCGCCCAGGGGTAGAGCGCCATCACCGTGCCCGCGGCCAGCATGGCGCCGCCCAGCACCTGGGTCTCGCGCAGGCGGTGCGCGAGCAGCGGAATGATCAAGCGCACGCCCGCCACCGCCGCCGCAAACGTGCCCAGGATGGTGCCGATGGCCGAGGCGCTGAACCCGCGCTGGTGGCCGAGCAGCGGCACCAAAAAGGCGTGCAGGTCCCAGCAGGTCGACATCGCCCAGTTCACCATCAGCACACGGCGAAAACCGGGCAGCCGGAACAAATCAAACGCCTTGGGGCGCGGTTGGCCGGCGCTCGGCGGGGCTTGGCGCGGCACCGCATCGTGCGGCACCTGGCGCGCCCAGGCCAGCGCCGCCAACGGCAGCAGGGCGAGCACCCCAAACGCCCAGCGAAAACCCGCCGCATCGATCATCAAACCCGTGAGCACAGGCCCCAGCACATTGCTGCTGGCGGGCGCCAACCCCAGCCAGCTGAAGATGCGCACGCGCTCGGGTGCGGTGGCCCCCATCTGGCCCGCGCTGCGCTGGATGGTGATCAGCCCCATGTTGGCGGCCGAGCCGCACAGAAGTGCGGCCACGCACAGCGCCAGCCAGTGGCTGGAGAGCGCTGCGGCGCTGGCGCCCAGCACTGCCAACGCCACCGCCAGCATCAGCGGCCGGTGGTAGCCGTGGCGGTCGGCCAGGCGGCCCACCCACAGCGCCTGCAGCACCGGGCTGATGCCGAACAGCGCCAGCACCAGGCCCACGGCCGGGGCGCTGTGGCCCTGTGCCAGCAGCTGCAGCGGGGCGGCCACGCGCACGCCGGTCATGCATGAATGCAGGCTGACCTGACCGAGGATCAGCGCCAGCAAGGAGCGCGAGAAGCGCAGGGGCGGCGGCGCGCCACTCGGATCTGCCGCCGTGTCGGGCGCCTCGGGCAGGCTCACTTCAGGCGCTCTCTTCGTCGACACCCGCCGCCTCATCGCCCAGCGGCAGCAGCACCTGCGCGCGCTCCACGCTCAAGCCCTCCACCGATTTGAGCTTGCGGCTCATCACGTTGGCGCGGGTCTGCGCCGCGTCGATCACATTGCTGGCCTCATCGAGCTTCTTTTTGGTTTTGGCCAGCACGTCACCAAACTTGCCAAACTCGGTTTTCACCGCACCCAGCACCTCCCACACCTCGGCGCTGCGCTTCTCCAGCGCCAGCGTGCGGAAGCCCATTTGCAAGCTGTTGAGCGTGGCCAGCAAGGTGGTGGGGCCGGCCAGCATCACCTTGTGCTCGCGCTGCAGGTTTTCCAGCAAACCGGGGCGGCGCAGCGCCTCGGCGTAGAGGCCTTCGGTGGGCACAAACAAAATTGCGAAATCGGTGGTGTGCGGCGGCGACACGTATTTCTCGCGGATGCTGCGCGCCTCGGCCCGCAGGCGCTGCTCGATCGCCTTGCCGGCCAGCTCGGCCGCGGCCACATCGGCGCGCTCTTGCGCGTCCAACAAGCGCTCGTAGTCCTCGCGCGGAAACTTGGCATCGATGGGCAACCACAGCGGCACATCGTTGCCATCGGCACCGGTGCGCTGGCCTGGCAGGCGAATCGCAAACTCGACCCGCGCGCCCGTGCCCGGCACGGTTTCCACATTGACCGCGTACTGCTCGGGCGTGAACACCTGCTCCAGCAGCCCGGCCAACTGCACCTCGCCAAAAATGCCGCGCGTTTTCACATTGCTGAGCACGCGGTTGAGCGAGCCCACGTCTTTGGCCAGCACCTGCATCTCGCCCAGACCGCGGTGCACTTGGTCGAGCCGATCGGCCACTTGCTTGAAGCTCTCGCCCAGGCGCTGCTCCAGCGTGGCGTGCAGCTTCTCGTCCACCGTGGCGCGCATCTGCTCAAGCTTGGCCTCGTTGCCCTGCTGCAGCGTGGTCAGACGCTGCTCCAGCGTGCTGCGCACCTCGCCCAGACGGCGCTCATTGGCCTCTGAGAGGTTGCGCAACTGCTCGCCCATCTGGCTCGAAAAGCGCTGCAGCGCATCGGCACTGGCCTGCGCTTGCAGTTGCAGTGCACCGGCCTGCTGCTCGGCCAGACGGGCCAGTGTGGTGTCTTGTGCGTCGCGGTGCGACTGGCTTTGTTGCGTGAGTTGCGCGGTGGCGCTTTGCAGCGATTGGCCCACCATCTGCTGCAAGGTGGCGAGCTGGGTGCGGAAGGTGTCGATCTGCTCGTTCTGCGTGCGCGCCACGTCACCGCTCTGCGTCAACAGGGTTTGCTGAAACAGGTTGATCGCGCTGCTCAGCTCCTGGCGCGTGCCGCGGCCGCTGTCCTGCACCTCGCTGCGCAACTCGCGCTCCAGGCGCTCGGTGTCTTGTTGCGTGCCGCGTTGCAGGCGCTCGGTGTGCGCGGCCAAGTCGGCCTGCCAATCGCTCATGGGGTGGCGGCGCAAGGCCAGCAGCACCAGGATCACCACCAAGAGAAGGTTCAGCGCCAGCAGCGCCATCGTCAGCCATTCATTCATGCCCCGATTGTCTCAGCCGGGCTGCCCTTGGCGCGGCTCATGCACTGTCGCATTCACAGGTCTTCAACGTGCTGCAGCTGGCAAGGGCCGGCCTCGGCATGGAGACTCAGCTCCCGCCGAGGCTGGTGCTCGGGGAACGCTGTGCCGAGATCAGGGCCGTTGCGCGACAGCCGGGTTCACCGGCGTCAGTGCCTTCACCGCCGAACCGCCCGGGCCCAGCACCGCCAACAAGTTGTCGGCCGCCAGGCTGGCCATGGCGCGGCGCGTGGCCAAGCTGGCGCTGGCAATGTGCGGCGTGAGCACGACGTTGGGCAGGGTGAGCAGCGCCGGGTTCAGCTGCGGTTCGCCCTCAAACACGTCGAGTCCAGCGGCGGCAATGTGCCGCTCGCGCAGTGCCACGGCCAGCGCTGCGTCGTCCACCACGCCACCGCGGGCGATGTTGGTGAGCGTGGCGGTGGGCTTCATCTGCGCCAGCTCGGCCGCGCCAATCGCGTGGTGGCTGCTGGCCGAGTACGGCACCACGATCACCAGGTGGTCGGCCTCACGCAACAAGGTGGCTTTGTCGACCCACTGCGCGCCCAGCGGCGCCTCCAGCTCGGGCGCCAGCCGGCTGCGGTTGTGATAGATCACATTCATGCCAAAACCCAGCGCACCGCGGCGAGCCAGCGCTTGGCCGATGCGGCCCATGCCGAGCACTCCGAGCGTCGCGCCATGCACATCAGCGCCCGCCAGCAAATCCCAGGACCAGCGCTGCCAGCGGCCCTCGCGCAAATAAATCTCGGCCTCGGTGATGCGGCGCGCGGTGGCCATCATCAGCGCAAAGCCAAAGTCGGCCGTGGTTTCGGTCAACACGTCGGGCGTGTTGGTGAGCAGCACGCCGCGCGCATTGCAGGCGTCCACGTCCACGTTGTTGTAGCCCACGGCCATGTTGGCCACCAGGCGCAGTTGCGGGTTGGCCGCCAACAGCTCGGCCGTGATGCGCTCGCTGCCAGTGGCCAGCACCCCCACCTTGCCCGCCAAGCGCTGCGAGAGCGAGGCCGGGCTCAGCACCTCGTCGGCGTGGTTGGCGTCCACCTCGAACACGGTGGACAAGCGGGCCAGCACCTCGGTGGGGATGGCGCGGGCAATCAACAGGGCGGGACGGGTCATGCGGAGCCTCGAATTGAAAACATCAAGCCGGTGCCGATGCGGCCACGGCCACCGGCGCCGCAGAACCCCGCGGCGTGGAACCAGGATGGAAGCCCAGCATGACCAGCAGCGTGAAAAAACCCACCACATAGGCCACCGGAATGGCCCAGCCGCGGCGCAGCCACAAGCCCACCGAGCGGGCCTCAGGGTACATGCTGGCCAGGGCCACACCGGCGGACGAGCCGAACCAGATCATCGACCCGCCAAAGCCCACGGCATAGGCCAAAAAGCCCCAGTCGTAGCCACCTTGCTTGAGCGCCAGCGCGGTGAGCGGGATGTTGTCGAACACGGCCGACAAAAAGCCCAGGCCGAAGGCGGTTTGCCACGAGGCCAGGGGCAGTTGCGCCACCGGCATCATCGACGCGCTCAGCACCAGCGAGAGCAAAAACACCGCGCCCTTGAAGGCGCCCGGCAGTTGCGACCAATCGGGCCGGCGCCACACGGCGCTCACCACAATCGCCAGCCACACGGCCACACCCAGGAAGGGGAACCGGTCGGACACCGCATTGAAGCGCGTGTTGATGAGCACGTTCACCGCCACCGCCGCGGCCAAGATGAACACCACCACCAGCACGCGCGGCCAGTCGATGCGGGCGTCGGGCGAGGCGTCTTTTTGGATCGGCGAGTAGGCCTGCTGCTGCATGGCCATGGGCACGCCAAACACCACCAGCGCCACGCCGGAGGCGATGAAGGCCTCCAGCACCTCCAGCGGCGAAACCCCGGCGATCCACATCATGGTGGTCGTGGTGTCGCCCACCACGCTGCCGGCCCCGCCGCCGTTGGACGCGGCGACGATGGCGGCCAGATAGCCGATGTGCACCCGCCCGCGAAACACCGTGCGCGCCACCGCGCCGCCGATCATGGCTGCCGCAATGTTGTCGAGGAAGGCCGACAGCACAAACACCAGTGCCAGCAGCACAAAACACCCCACCCAATCGTCGGGCAACCAGCGCGGCAGCACGGCGGGCACCTCGCTGTCCTCAAAGTGTTTGGCCAGCAAAGCAAAGCCCAGCAGCAAGAGCAGCAGATTGCTCAACACCACCCACTCGTGCCCCAGGTGCAGGGCCCAGCCGCCCAGGCCTGGGCCGAACGCGAACGGCGAGAACACCATTTTGTAGAGCGAGATCAGCACCACGCCGCCGAGGGCAATGCGCAGCGTGAACGCATGGAACAAGGCCACACCGGCCAGCACACCGGCAAACAAAATGAACTCCACCGGCACCGGGCCCAGCATCGGCCCGGAGAAACTTGGCGACGCCTGCGACGCTTGTGCCCCGCCCGGGCAAGCGGCCAGGGCCATCGTCAAGCAGAGCGCGGCGCGGCGGGTGAGTGAGAGAGGCGTCATGGAGCGTCGGCAGGTGGCGTTTGAGATCCAGGATTCTAGGAGCGGGCCGCGGCGGAAGGCCCCCAGTTTGTCGGCCGGCTCAGCGCCAAAACACCCGCCACAATGGCTGGGCCGACCAGGCTGTGCCCTCACGCCGATCCGCACGCAACGCGTGCCACCACCGCCCCACCATGACCCCCACCCCCATTGACATCCCGGCTCGACACGCGCGGAGCGCCCCAGCCTCGCAAACACGCGCACGCCAGCATCGCCGGCCACCGCACGCTGGCTGGCGCCGCGGCCTGCCGCTGCTGGCAGTCGCGGCGCTGTTCGGCGGCTGCGCCACGATGGCCGACACCCTGCACAACATCATTGACGACGGCTGGATCACAGCGCAGGGGCAGCAGCTCTCTGGCCGCGTGACCGAGGCCCATGCGGTGCCCGAAGCCGAGGGCAGCGCCGGCAGCGCCCTGTGGCGCAACACCAAGCTGCTGCTGAGCCATGGCGAGGCCATGCCCGTGACGGTGACGGCCGGCGAGCAGCGCTGGCAGGCCCCGGCCGATGGCCGAGGCCATTGGCGCATTGCCAGCGATGCGCCGCCCGCCGTGCTGACCCCGGGTTGGTACGCGCTGTCCAGCACGCCCGCGGCCAGTGGCCCGGCCGCGCTGCTGGTGCACGACCCGCGCAACACGCTGGGCATCATTTCCGACATCGACGACACCATTCTGGTGAGCGAGGTCAACGACAAAACCCGTTTGCTGCGCAACAGCCTCACGCTGCCGCCCGAGAAACGGCTGGCCGTGCCGGGCATGGCCGCGCTGTACCAAGGCTGGAGCCAACGCAACCCGAACCCGGTCGCCACGCCAGTGTTTTATGTGTCGGCCTCGCCGCGCCAGTTGAGCGACGGCATCCGGCGTTTTTTGAACCTCAACGGTTTCCCGCAGGGCGTGCTGCAACTCAAAGAGGTGGGCCCGGGCAGCAGCGATCCCTTGTTTGACCAGCAGAGCTACAAGGTGCGCCGCATCACAGCCATCTTGCAGGCCTTTCCCGGCGTGCGCTTTGTGCTGCTGGGCGACGACGGCGAGCGCGACCCGGAGAGTTATGCGCAGTTGCAGGCGCAGTTTCCGGCACAAATTGCGGGCGTGTGGATCCGCCGCGTGAACCCGGACCCGACGCGCGCCAAAGTGGCTGGCCAGCAAGACACCGACGCCTTGCTGCGCAGCGGGCCGCCCTGACGGCGGCCGGCCACGGCGCGCGCGGAGCCTCAGTCGTGAAACTGCACGAA
>JBEAOO010000294.1:0-13437 GCA_041164825.1 Pseudomonadota bacterium
TGCAAACAGCGCGAGGTGGACGAGCGCATCGTGCTGGACGACACCGCCGTGGTGGCCCTCGTCGACAAGCTGATCAAGCAGCGCAAGGACAGCATCACCGCCTTCCAGCAGGCCGGCCGCACCGACCTGGTCGACAAGGAAACGGCTGAACTGAAGGTGCTGGAGGCCTACCTGCCGCAGCGCCTGTCGGCCGACGAAGTGAGTGCCGAAGTGGCCGCCATCGTGGCCGAGCTGGGCGCCACCGGCCCCGGCGACATGGGCAAGGTGATGGGCGCGGTGAAAACCCGCCTGGCCGGCAAGGCCGACATGGGCCTGGTCTCGGCCGCCGTCAAAGCCGCACTGACCCCGCGCTGAATCGGCTGGCCGTGGTGCTGTGGTGCCATGGGATGAGGGGGCCCGCTGCGCCGCAGACGGTGGAGCGGCACAATCACAGGCATCGCGCAACCCACCGTGCTGCGCCCTGCCCCCCACCCCAAGCCCGGAGCTTCACCATGTCGACCACCCTTCCCCTGCAAGCGCTGACCCCCGATGTGTGCGTGGCGCCGCAGCTCACACCCGAGGCCATGGCCGAGGTGGCTGCCGCGGGTTTTCGCAGTGTGGTCAACAACCGCCCGGACTTTGAAGGTGGCACCGATCAGCCCACCAGCGCGCAAATCGAGGCCGCTGCACTCGCCGCCGGCCTGAGCTACGCGCACCTGCCGGTGCAAGGCGGCTACCAGTCGCCCGAAGAAATCGCCCAGTTCGCCGACCTGCTGGCCGAGTTGCCGCGGCCGCTGCTGGCCTTTTGCCGCAGCGGCGCGCGCAGCAGCAAGCTGTTTGCGGCCGCCCAACAGTTGGGCTGACCCGCCCGATTCTCCGCACACCCATCACCGCCATGGCCAGCCCCGCACCGGTGGCTCACGGCATGAGCGAGCGCAGCCCCGCAACGCGTGCCGCCGAGAGCCCGTGGCGCTTGCGCCGCAAGGTGCTGTTGATCGCGCTGCTGCCGCTGCTGGCCTCGCTGCTGCTGATTGCGCTGGCGGTGCGCTCGCAAGCGCAAGACCTGGCGCGCCGCGAGCGCGCGCTGGTGGAGCAGGCCTACCTGCAAAGCAAAGAAACCGAGTTGCGTAACCACGTGGCGGTGGCCATGAGCTTGGTCGGCCCCATCTACCACTCGGGCCGCGACGACGATGCAGCCAAGGCCGAGGCCGCACACATCCTGCAAACGCTGCGCTATGGGGGCGGCGACGGCTATTTTTTTGCCTACGACTACAGCGGCGTCAACATCGTGCACCCGCTGCAGCCCGAGTTTCTGGGCAAGAACCTCTGGAACGTGCGCGACAGCAGCGGCCGGCCCGTGGTGCAGTCGCTGATCGCGCTGGCCAAAACGGGCGGCGGCACCTACCGCTACGCCTGGAACAAGCCCACCGCGCACACCGAAACGCCGAAGATGAGTTACGTGGTGGGCCTGCCGCGCTGGGGCTGGATGCTGGGCACGGGCGTCTATCTCGACGACATCCAGACCACGCTCGACCAGCTCGACCGCCAGGTGGCCAACAACATCTGGACCACCATGGCCTGGATCGCCGGGATCGCGTTGCTGGGGCTGTCGCTGGTGGCCGGCACGGCATTGGCCATGAACCTCAGCACCTACCGCCAGGCCGACGCGCAATTGCAGGTGATGGCGCGCCAGGTGGTGCGCTCGCAAGAGCAAGAGCGCGCGCACCTCTCGCGCGAGCTGCACGACAGCACCAGCCAGACCCTGGTGTCGATCAAGCTGCTGCTCGAATCGGGCATCGCACAGCTCGGTCGCCAAGCCACCGCGGACACACCCAGCACGCCCACCGCCCTGCACCGCGCACTGGACCGCCTGGGCGACGCACTGCACGAGGTGCGCAACATCTCGCACCGCCTGCGACCGGCTGAACTGGATGTGCTCGGACTGGCCGCCGCCCTCGATCAACTCGGCCAAGCCTTCGGCGAGGCCAGCGGGCTGGCAGTGTCGATGCGTGTGCGCGGCACGCCGCTGCGCCTGCCCGACGAGGTCAACACGGTGCTGTTCCGCATCACCCAAGAGTGCCTGACCAACATCGAAAAACACGCCCAGGCCTCGCAGGTGCAATTGCGACTGCTGTTCCACCGCGGCGGGTTGCGCTTGAGCGTGAGCGACGACGGCGTGGGCATGGACATCCCGACGCTGGACGCCGACCCGCACCGCGGCATCGGCCTGCGCAATATGCGCGAGCGCATCGAGGCCGTGGGCGGGCAATTCCGCATTCAATCGTTCCCCGGCCGCACGCAGGTGCTGGCCGACATCCGCCCATCGGCGCTGGCCCGCTTTCCCACCTCCGCCGCGCCCATGGCGCCCAAGGCCCCATGACCGATCCGATCCGAGTGCTGCTGGTGGACGACCACCCCCTGGTGCGCGAGGGCCTGCGCGCCCGTTTGAGCGGCTTGCCGCAGGTGTGCGTGGTGGGCGAGGCGGGCCATGCGCGCGACGCGTTCATCGCCGTGGCCGACACGCAGCCCGACCTGGTGCTGATGGACGTGGGCATGAAGGAGATCAGCGGCATTGAGCTGACGGCCCAGCTGCGCCAGCGCCACCCGGCGCTCAAGGTGCTGATGCTGAGCATGTACGACAACCCCGAGTACGTGAGCCGCGCCATGGCGGCCGGTGCCTGTGGCTACGTGCTCAAAGATGCGCCGTCGGAAGAGATCATCGAAGCCATCCTGGCCGCATCCCACGGCGAGAGCTACTTCAGCCCCGCCATTGCCGGCCGGCGCACGCGCTCGCAAACCGCCAGGCCGGTGTTGTCGCCGCGCGAGAGCGGCATCTTGGCTTGCCTGGCCCGCGGCTGCGCCAGCCGGCAGATCGCCGAAGAACTGGGCCTGAGCGTGCGCACGGTGGAAACCCACCGCCAAAACATCCGCCGCAAGCTCAACCTCGACGGCCAGGCCGAGCTCATCAAGTACGCGGTGGAGCACTGCCGCGAGTTCACGGGTTGACCCGCCACTGATGCGCTGAGCCGGCGGGCGTGGCTCGGGCCCCGTGCCCGCCATCCACCACGCGCGCCCAGGCGCGCTGCGTACTTCCACGTACCGGTTTCACCCGTTGCGCGGCAGGGGCCTGACAGTGTCTGATGACGACAAGCTCGACCGCGCGGCGCCCCGTGCGAAGCCGCGGTCGCACTCCCCCCACCGAACGGAGGTTCTCCTTGTCCGCCCTGTTATCCCTGTCCCGATCGATCGATCGCCTCAACGAGTGGGTCGGCCGCTGGACCTCCTGGTTGGTCTTGGCCGCGGTGTTCATCAGCGCGGCCAATGCGGTGGTGCGCAAAGCATTCAACGTGGGCTCCAACGCCTACCTCGAGATCCAGTGGTACTTGTTTGCCGCCGTGTTCTTGCTCGGCGCGGGCTACACCATGTTGCGCCAAGAGCACGTGAAGATCGACGTGGTCCTCAGCCGCTTCAGCAAGCGCACACAAATCAAGATCGAGATCTTTGGCATCGTCGTCTTCTTGTTCCCGTATGTACTGGTCGTCATCGGCCTGGTGCTGCCCTTGGTGTTCAAGGCGTTTCACACCGGCGAGATGTCGTCCAACGCCGGCGGTCTGATCCGCTGGCCGGTGTATGCGCTGGTGCCCGTGGGCATGTTGCTGCTGGGGCTTCAAGGCGTGTCGGAGCTGATCAAACGTCTGGCCTTCTTGGCTGGCCTGATTGACGACCCGACCAAAAAGACCCAACAAAAATCCGCAGAAGAAGAACTGGCTGAAGCGATCCGCGCGCAGGCCGAAGGAGCCAAGCGATGATGGAATTCGTCTCCAACAACATGGCGCCGATCATGTTCGGCGGCCTCATCCTCTTTTTGCTGATGGGGTATTCGGTCGCCTTCTCGCTGGCGGCAGCCGGCTTGGCTTTTGGCTTTTTGGGGATCGAACTCGGCCTGCTGCCCGCCTCGCTGATGCAGGCACTGCCGCTGCGCGTGTTCGGCATCATGCAAAACGACACGCTGCTGGCGATCCCGTTCTTCACCTTCATGGGGTTGATCCTGGAACGCTCGGGCATGGCCGAAGACCTGCTCGACACCATCGGCCAACTGTTTGGCCCGATCCGCGGCGGCTTGGCCTATGCGGTCATCTTCGTGGGGGCCATGCTGGCAGCCACCACGGGTGTTGTGGCCGCCTCGGTGATCTCGATGGGGCTCATCTCGCTGCCCATCATGTTGCGCTACGGCTATGACCGCCGTTTGGCTTCGGGGGTGATTGCGGCCTCGGGCACCCTGGCGCAAATCATCCCGCCGTCCTTGGTACTGATCATCATGGCCGACCAGTTGGGCAAAAGCGTGGGCGATCTGTACAAGGGCGCCTTCATTCCCGGTTTTATCCTTACCGCGCTGTACACCGGCTACGTCCTGCTGGTCACGCTGGTGCGCCCCACCTGGGCCCCGGCACTGCCGGCCGAAGCCCGCACCATCCGCGAGGACGATGGCAGCTCGGGTTTGAAGTCACTGGGACTGCTGGTGCTCGTGTCGGTGGCCTGCGCGGTGGCCTTCGCCAAGAGCCGACCCGCCGCCACGCCCACCGATGAGCTGATCGTGGTCTCGATGTGCGTTGGCGTGGGTCTGGCCTTTGTGCTGTCGGTGATCAACAAGACCACCCGCATGGGCCTGCTCTCGCGCATGGCAGAGCGCGTGACCTTTGTGCTGATCCCGCCGCTGGGCCTGATCTTCCTGGTGCTGGGCACCATCTTTCTCGGCATCGCCACGCCGACCGAAGGTGGCGCCATGGGCGCCATGGGCGCACTGATCATGGCAGTGGCCCGCGGCCGCTTGTCGCTGCACCTGCTGCGCCAAGCCATGGACTCGACCATGAAGCTCTCCTGCTTCGTGGTCTTCATCCTGATGGGCTCCACGGTGTTCAGCCTCTCCTTCCAAGGCGTGGATGGACCGAAGTGGGTGGAACACCTGCTGACCAGCTTGCCCGGCGGCCAGCTCGGCTTCCTGATCGTGGTGAACCTGCTGGTGTTCGTGCTGGCCTTCTTCCTCGACTTCTTTGAGCTGTCGTTCATCGTGGTGCCGCTGCTCGGTCCAGTGGCTGAAAAACTGGGCATCGACTTGGTCTGGTTCGGCGTGCTGCTGGCGGTCAATATGCAAACCTCCTTCATGCATCCGCCCTTTGGCTTCGCGCTGTTCTACCTGCGCAGCGTGGCACCCACCGAGGACTACCAAGACAAGCTCACCGCCAAGCCCATCGCCAAGGTCACGACCGGCCAGATCTACTGGGGCGCCGTGCCTTTTGTGGTGATCCAGATCATCATGGTGGGCCTGATCATCGCCTTCCCCAACCTGGTGTCGGGAGGGCTGGACAAGAAGGCCGAGGTGGACATGAGCAACGTCATCATTGAGGCGCAGCCGGACACCAACAGCAACAAGGAGATGGACAGCGACAAGCTGTTTGGCGCCCCCGCCGCCGCCAGCGGCGCGTCGGCCGCTGAGCCGACGAAGGAAGAAGATCCGATGGACGCTTTCAAGCGTGCCGACGAACGGGACGCTGCCGCCAAGAAGTGATCACCAGATTGCCGTCGGCCAGCGTGACCGCTGGTGATGGCGCCCCAGGGCTGCTCGCCACCCGAGCAGCCCTTTTTTCTGGGGTGCGTGTGCGGCGCCCGGCCGGTCTCTGCCCCTACTATGTTGGGCAGGCCGCAGGCATCCTAGACGTCGCCGCCTCACAGAGCACTGAGCACTGAGCACACTGCACACCAGCCCGAGCCCGAGCCAGCCCCAGGTGGACGAAAAAATGCCCCGGGCAGTTGCGCTGCGCGGGGCGTGCGGGCCTGGACACTGCACGGGCGGCCACCAAAACGGCGCCCGCGCTCGTCACATCACAGCTTCTGGCCTTGCATGAACGAGTCGAAACCAGCCTCCGTGAAACGGAACCAGAGGTTCTGTTCAGCACGGAATTTGGAGAAGTCGGCATACACCTTCTTCCAGTTCGGGTTCTTGGCGCTCAGTTCGCTGTAAAGCGCCATCGACTCCTTGAAGGCCAGGTCCATCACGTCCTTCGGGAAGCGGAACAGCTTGGTGCCATTGCCCACCAACTGACGCAGCGCAGCAGGGTTGCGGGCATCGTACTTGGCCTGCATGTCCACGTGGGCCGATGCGGAGGCGGCGTCGATGATGGCTTTGTATTCCGGAGTCAGGCCTTCATACGACTTGGTGTTGATGAAGAAGTCGAGCTGCGGGCCGCCTTCCCACCATCCCGGGTAGCCGTAGTTCGGGGCCACTTTGTTGAAACCCAGCTTCTGGTCGTCGTACGGCCCGATCCATTCAGCAGCGTCGATGGTGCCCTTTTCCAGCGACTGGTAGATTTCGCCGCCCGGGATGTTTTGCGGCACACCGCCCATGCGCTCGATCACCTTGCCCGCGAAGCCGCCGACGCGGAACTTCAAGCCCTTCAGATCGGCCACCGATTTGATCGGCTTGCGATACCACCCACCCATCTGGGCGCCCGTATTGCCGCCCACGAAATTGATGATGTTGAACTGCTGGTAGAACTCGCGCATCAGCTTGAGGCCATTGCCCTCCAGCATCCATGCCGTCATCTGGCGGCTGTTCAAACCGAACGGCACCGCGCAGCCCAGGGCGAACGTTTCGTCTTTGCCGAAGAAGTAGTACGGCGCCGTGTGAGCGATTTCAACGGTGCCGTTTTGCACGCCGTCGACCACACCAAACGCGGGCATCAATTCGCCACCGGCGTGCACCGAGATCTGGAACTTGCCGCCAGACATGTCGCTGACCTTCTTGGCGAAGTGTTCGGCCGCACCAAAAATGGTGTCAAGCGACTTGGGAAAGCTCGACGCGAGGCGCCAGCGCAGATTGGCTTGCGCATGCACGATGGCCGGGGCGGCACCCGCAGCCAGCACACCTGCCAAACCAGCACCACGCACGAATGAACGACGTTCCATCATCAGGAGTCTCCTAGAGTCATAAGGGGCAAAGACGGGCGGATTCTAGGAGGGGGGTTACAGCGGGGTGACAGGGATTTACCCCTGCGCAAATCCCGCAGTGCGGCGGGCTGTGACACCTGCCGCGCGGCGGTTTGGCCCCGGTTCGGCAGCCACCCGCTCGCCCACGAAACAGGCCCTCGTCGGAGGGCCTGAAGTCGGTCGATTCGGAGCCGCACATCCGCACGGCGCCGGGGTCAATCGCCCGCGATTTTCATGCGCTGAATCAACACCGAACCAATGCGTTTGCCGCCCATGGTGTAGGCGTCCGAGCCCACGGCGACGATGTCCTTGAACATGGTCTTCATGTTGCCGGCGATGGTGATCTCGTGCACGGGGTGGCTGATGCGGCCGTTCTCGACCCAGAAGCCCGCCGCGCCACGCGAGTAGTCGCCGGTCACGTAGTTCACGCCCTGCCCCATCAACTCGACCACGAACAGGCCGCGGTGCAGCTTGCGCAGCATCTCGTCGAGGTTGTCTTGCGCTTGCGTGAGGCGGCTGGTGAAGGTGAGATTTTGCGAGCCGCCGGCGTGGCCGGTGGTGCGCATGCCGAGCTTGCGCGCCGAATAGCTCGACAAGAAGTAGCCCTGCAGCACACCGCCAGTCACCACATCGCGTCGGCGGGTCAACACGCCTTCATCGTCAAACGGCGCGCTGCCCTTGCCGCGCAAGATGAACGGGTCTTCGTGCACATCAATGTGCTCGGGCAGCACTGACGTGCCCAAGCTGTCGACCAAAAAGGTGGACTTGCGGTAGAGCGCGCCGCCGCTGGTGGCTTGCACCAAGCCGCCGAGCAGGCCCACGGCCACGGTCGACTCAAACAGCACCGGCACCTCGCAGGTGGCGATCTTGCGGCCCTTCAGGCGTGACAGCGCACGCTCGGCGGCATAGCGGCCCACGGCCTCGGGCGCGGCCAACTCATCGGCCGAGCGCATGGAGGTGTACCAGGCGTCGCGCTGCATGTCGGGGCCGCCGCGGGCGGGCACCGAGGCAATGGGGGCCACCGAGAGCGAATGGCGCGAGCTGGCGTAACCCCCGCGAAACCCGCGACTGTTGCCAGCAAAAAAGTGCGACTGCTGGGCCGACACGCCCGCACCTTCGGAGTTGGTGATGCGCTTGTCGACCGACAGCGCGGCTTGTTCGCAGCGCAGCGCCATGGCCAGCGCCCGCTCGGCGTCAATGGCCCAGGGGTGGAACAAATCCAGGTCGCGCGCCGCATCGGCCTCGCTGACGATGTCTTCGGCGTCCGGCAAGCCGGCGGCGGGGTCTTCGGCGGTGAAGCGGGCGATGTCGTAGGCCGCGCGCACGGTTTGCTCCAGCGCGGCGCGCGAAAAATCTGAGGTGCTGGCGTTGCCGCGGCGCTGGCCCAGGTAGACCGACACGCCCAGCGATTTGTCGCGGTTGCGCTCGACGTTTTCGATCTCGCCCAGCCGCGCCGAGACCGACAGGCCCGCACCTTCGGACACCTCGACGCCGGCGTCACTGGCGCCGATTTGCTTGGCGTAAGCCAGCGCGTCTTCCACCAACTGCTGGAACTGCGCCCGGCTGTAGGAGAAGCCCGGGGGCGTTTGGGAGCTGGCGGCGACGCTGGCTTTGACAGGGGGCTTGCGGGACATGGGTGGTTTGTTTCGGCGTGAACAACGGTCGAGACTGGGCAGTCATGCAGGTCAACCCGAGCAGGTGACAGCAGACTGTAGGGAGGTGCGCAGCTATCATACCCAGCCCCCACCTTTTTGAAGATCGCCCTCCGTGCCCATGCCCGCTCCCTTCCCGCCCGAGGACGACCCCGCTTTTGATGCTGACGACGACGGCTTTGACCGCCCCAGCAAAACCCAGCGCAAGAAAGAGTCGCACGAACTGCAATCGCTCGGTGAGGCCCTGGTGGCCATGCCGGCCGACCGCCTGGCCGACCTGCCCATGCTCGACTCGCTGCGCGAGGCCATTGCGTCCTACAAGCGCACCCGCAGCTTCGAAGGTCAGCGCCGCCAGATGCAATACATCGGCAAGCTGATGCGCCGCAACGACCCCGAGCCGCTGCGCGAAGCCGTGGCTGCCATGAACCTGGGCCATGCCAAAGACGCGCTGGCGCTGCACGAGGCCGAGGCCTGGCGGGCCGAGCTGATCGCCAGCGACGAGGCCCTGACCCGCTGGATGGCCGACTACCCGGACTGCGACGCCCAGCAGTTGCGCAGCCTGATTCGTGCGGCGCGCAAGGATGCCGCCGCGGAGCCCGAAAAGCGCAGCGGCCGCGCCTACCGCGACCTGTTCCAGTTCCTCAAACCCCAAGTCGTTGCGCGTGGCAAGCCCGAACAGCCTTGAGACGGTGCGCGTGGGCGTGGTGTCGGTGAGCGACCGCGCCAGCACCGGGGTGTATGCCGACCAAGGCGTGCCCGCGCTGCAAGACTGGCTGGGCCGCGCGCTGCGCAACCCGGTGCATTGGGAAACACGCCTGATCCCCGACGAACAAGCCACCATCGAAGCCACCCTGCGCGAGCTGGTGGATGACGCCGGCTGCCACCTGGTGCTCACCACCGGCGGCACCGGCCCGGCGCTGCGGGATGTGACGCCCGAGGCCACGCTGGCGGTGGCGCACAAAGTGATGCCCGGCTTTGGCGAGCAGATGCGCCAGATCAGCCTGAACTTCGTGCCGACCGCGATCTTGTCGCGACAAACGGCCGTAATTCGCGGTCAGGCCTTGATCATCAACTTACCCGGTCAACCAAAATCCATTGCTGAAACGTTGCAAGGCCTGCCTCAGGCCGAACCACCGGTGCATGGTATTTTTTCAGCTGTGCCCTACTGCCTGGATGTGATCGGCGCGCCTTACCTGGACACCGACCCGGCGGTGTGCAAAGCCTTTCGCCCCAAGTCAGCGCAACGCCCCGCACCGCTTGCCTGACCGCTGCTTGACACCGGATGGACACCTGCTTGACCGCTGCATCACACCCGCTACACACCTGCTGGAACACCATGCGACCCCTGACCCACTTCAGACCGCTGGCCTTGGCCTGCTCGCTGGCCCTGTCCGCGCACTCGGCGTGGGCCGCAGAACCCATGCTGCGGGTGCAGGTCGACAACGGCGACAGCCTGATCGCGCTCAGCAAGCGCCTGCTGACAGACCCGGGCAGCTGGCCCGAGGTGGCTCACGTCAACAATCTGCCCAACGCCAATCGCCTCGCGCCCGGCCAGGTGCTGCTGGTGCCGCAGCGGCTGGTGCGTTGGCAGGCGGTGCCGGCCAAGCTTGTGTCGGTCACCGGAGAGGTGACGCTGGCGGGCCAGCCGGCCGTGGTCGGCGCGACCATCATCGAAGGGCAACAACTCAAAACCGGCAGCCAAGCGTCCGCGGTGATGGAGTTGCCTGACGGCTCTCAGGTGCAGTTGCCGCCCTCTTCGCTGATCGAAGTCGTCCACAGCCGCCGCTACGTTACGGCCAAGCGCTCTGATGCGGCGGCAGATGCCGCCGTCAGCGACGACGGCCTGTTTGCCGGCATGCTGCGCCTGCTGCAAGGCTCGGTGGAGGTGTTTGCCACCAAGGTGCTGCGCGCCAAGCCGCTCGAAGTCAGCACGCCCACAGCGGTGGTGGGCGTGCGCGGCACGCAGTTCCGGGTCAGCGTCGACGCCGACCCCGCAGACAAAAGCACGCGCACAGGGGTGACCGAAGGCGTCGTGCAAGTGGACAGCCGGGTGGCGCCCGTGGGCGCGGCTGTGCCGGCCGGTTTCGGCACCGTGCTGGGGCAGACCGTGACGGCCTCACCCGAGGTGGTGAAGCTGCTGCCGGGCCCCGACCTGAGCGCGCTGCCCACCTTCTTTGAGCGGCCCTTGGTGCGCATGTCGCTGCTGGGCGAAGCCCACCCGCTGCGGGTGCAAGTGGCTGCCGACGCAGCATTCAACCGCATCGTTGGTGAGCAACTCGTGGCCGTCGGCACCGACATCCGCTTGGGCGGCCTGGAGGACGGACATTGGTACTGGCGCGCACGTCGTTTGGACGAGCGGGGCCTGGAGGGCCTGGACAGCGTGGCGCAATTCACACTCAAGGCGCGCCCCGAGCCGCCCGCCACGCAATCGCCGGCACAGCAATCCAAGCAGGGGCCCGGCACTGTGAGCTTCCGTTGGGCACGCGGACTCGACGCCGCAAGCTACCGCCTGCAACTCAGCGCCGAACCCAGCTTCAAGAGCTTGCTGTTGGAGCAGAGCGTGACGGACGACACCCTGCTGCTGCCGCTGACGGAGGAAGGCAGCTATCACTGGCGCGTGGCCTCGGTGCGCGCCAACGGCGACCGCGGGCCCTATGGTGACGCCCAGTCCTTCAGCATTGTGGGCAAGCCGCCGATGGCCACAGGCGGCCTGTCCAACGACGGCAAGCAGATCCAGCTGTTCTGGGGCGACGGCGCGCGCGGCAACCGCTACCGTGTGCTGCTGGCCCGCGACCCGCACTTCGAAAGCATCGTGGCCCGCGCCGAAACGGACCGCCCGGCCTGGTACCTGCCCACCCCCGCGTCAGCGGGCGACTACTACTTCTGCTACCAAGCCGTGGAGCCCGATGGTTTCACCTCGCCGCACTCGGATCCGGTCAAGGTCTATGTGCCGCGCGACTTCAGCAAGTGGTGGCTGATGCTGTGGCCGCTGCTGGCCAGCGGGCTGTGAACGAGTTGGCCCGCACGGGCTGACCCAGCCACCGCCGCAGAGCGGTGACAGGCGGCACAGGCTGCAAGCCACAACAAGCACAAGGGCCGCTTCTCGCGGCCCTTGCTTCGTTAGCGCCTGGCTGCACGCGTGGTCAGCGCGCCGGGAGGCTCATTTCACCAAGCGGTTCAAACCCTCGGCATCGAAGTCTTCGGTGGTCTTGGCGTCACCGGGCACGCAGGTGTCACCGCCGGGGCGAGTGAGCTTGTCGAGCGCGGCCCAGAGCAGAGCAATCTGGTGCGAGCTGGTGGCGGCGTTGTCGATCAGGCCGCGCATGGCCTGGGCCACCGGATCGTCGCCTTGGCTGATGCCGTAGGCCGAGAAGCCCATGCGGCCGGCCGCTTCTTCGCGCGCCGCATCGGCCTTGGCCTCGATGATGCGCGCCGGATTGCCCACCGCCGTGGCGCCGGCCGGCACCGGCTTGGTCACCACAGCGCCCGAGCCCACGCGCGCGCCGGCGCCAATGGTGAAGCCGCCCAGCACGCAGGCGTGGGCGCCGACGATCACGCCGCGCTCCAGCGTTGGGTGGCGCTTGGCGCCGCGCACGAGCGAGGTGCCGCCCAGCGTCACGCCTTGGTAAATCGTGCAGTCGTCATGGATCTCGGCCATCTGGCCGATCACCACGCCCATGCCGTGATCGATGAACACGCGGTGGCCGATGGTCGCACCGGGGTGGATCTCGATGCCGGTGAGAAAGCGCGCGACATGCGAAATGAAGCGCCCGGCCCAAAACCACTCACGCTTCCAGGCGCGGTGCGCCCAGCGGTGCAGCACCAGCGCGTGCAGGCCGGGGTAACAGGTGAGCACCTCCCAGCGCGAGCGCGCGGCGGGGTCGCGCTCCAGGATGCAGGCGATGTCTTCTTGAAGGCGCTGGAACATGGGCTCGGGCTGATGGCTGGAAAATGGTTGGGAGTTATGCGGAAAACAAAGAAGCAGATTCAGTTTATCCGCCACCCCGAAACCTTGCTGACGATGCCTGCCAAGCACCGCTCACCACTCAGCGCGGCGCCGCCATCGCCCGCGCCACGCCGCGCAAGATGTGCACCTCCTCGGTGGTCAGCTGCGTGCGGTTGAGCAGCTGGTTCAGGCGCGGCATCAGCTTGCGCGGTGCCGCGGGGTCGAGAAAGCCAATGCTCACCAGCGACTGCTCCCAGTGCGCCAGCAGGCCCTGCACCGCCTGTCCATCGGCCAAGGTGGCCGCGGCCGTGCGCGCCTGCACCGGAAAACCACCGAGCGCCTGGCGCCAGTCGTAGGCCAGCAACTGCACCGCCTGGGCCAGGTTGAGCGAGCCGTAGTCGGGCTGCGTGGGAATGCTCAGCACCGCGTGGCAGCGGTAGACGTCATCATTGCGCATGCCGTAGCGCTCGGAGCCGAACACCAGGCCCAACACCGGCGCCGGATCGCGCGCGGCCAACTCGGCGAACAAGGGGCGCGGCGCACAAGTGGGCGGGCCAAAGTCGCGTGGCGTCATGGCGGTGGCGCAAGCCACATGCACACCCTCCAACGCTTCGGCCAGCGTGCCCACGATGCGCGCACCGGCCAACACATCGGTGGCGCCGCTCGACAAGGCGATGGCTTCGGGCTGGCTCAGCACATCGTCAAAGCGCGGGTCGACCAGCACCAGTTGCGAAAAACCCATCACCTTCATCGCGCGCGCCGTGGCGCCGACGTTGCCGGGGTGGCTGGTGTCGACCAGGATGAATCGCGTCGAATCTGTCAAGAAGTGCACCGGGAAAGGGTTGGCGCGCAGCGTCGCGTGACGGGAACGCGCCG
>JBEAOO010000295.1:0-26084 GCA_041164825.1 Pseudomonadota bacterium
CCCACGCCCACATTGCCGGTGGCCACGCCGCGCACACGGCCTTGCTCGTCGTACAGCACCTCGGCGGCCGTGAAGCCGGGGAAGATCTCCACGCCCAGCGCCTCGGCCTGCTCGCCCAGCCACTTGGTGACCGCGCCCAGGCTGATGACGTAATTGCCTTCGTTGTGGAAACAGTCGGGCACCAGCGCATCGGGCGTTTTGTGCTGGCCGGTCTCGGTGAGGATCAGCACCTCATCACGCGTGACGGGCTGGCTCAAGGGCGCGCCGCGCTCCTTCCAGTCGGGGAAGAGTTCGGTGATGGCGATCGGGTCCATCACCGCGCCGCTCAGAATGTGGGCGCCGGGCTCGGAGCCTTTTTCCAGCACCACCACGCCCAGCTCGGCGCCTTTTTCAGCGGCCAGTTGCTTCAGCCGGATGGCGGTGGCCAGGCCGGCCGGGCCGCCGCCCACCACCACCACGTCGTAGTCCATGGATTCGCGCGGGCCGTATTGGGTCAGCAGGTCGGCGGCAGTGGTCATCGGAAATCGTCCTTCTTTTTTGGGGGGTGCAACCGGTTCAAAACCGGCGGCATTGTCTCTGAGTGTGGGCCGATTCTACGGTCTGATGCTGAAAAATAGAACGATCGTGCTATTTTGGTTGTCGGGCGATCGCGGCGCTTTGTGGTCTGCGAGGGCCTGAACTAAGGGGGCGCTGCCTCGCTTTTGTGCGCTTGCCAGCTGTCACAACTGGCTAACATCTTCATGACGTGCGTGGCCCGTGACCGCGCTGGGAGAATTTCAATGCTCGGCATGGTGTTCACAGAATTGGTTGAAATGGTGGAGGAGACTTTCTCCCCGGAGATCGCCGATGCCGTGCTCAGCGACGTGGCCCCGGCCAATGGCGGCGCTTACACCTCCGTCGGCTACTACGACCACAACGAACTGGTGGCCATCGTGGTGGCGCTGTCTCAACGCACGGGGGTGCCCGTGCCCGAGTTGGTGCGTGCTTTTGGCAAGCACATGCTCGGGCGTTTCACGGTGTTGTTTCCTCAGATGTTTGAGCGCCACGCGCATTTTTTTGACTTCATCGCATCCATTGATGGGCAGATTCATGTGGAGGTGCGCAAGCTGTACTCCAACGCCCGGCTGCCCCGCTTTGAGGTCTTGTCGCGCAGCGACGATCAGCTGCGGCTGCTTTATCAGTCTTCGCGCGACATGCAGCCGCTGGCCCTGGGCCTGATGGAAGGCGCTGCTGCGCACTACGGCTTCCCCTGCCGCATTGATGCCGAAGTCGCGGACGAGGCCGCCGGCCAGAGCGGCACGGTGTTTCACATCCAGCGTTTGGTGTGATGACCGACAGCCAACCCACCGAGTTGCCCAAGTCGCCACTCAGCGAGGCGGAGCAGTTGCTGGTGCGCCGACTGGAGCGCGAACGTGGCGCGCGCAAAGCGGCCGAGGGCCTGCTCAACAACAAAAGCCGCGAGCTGTTTGCCGCACCGCAACTGGCGCGTGAATCAGAGCACCGCTTGCAAATGGCCTTGTGGGCCAGCGGCGAGGGCATCTGGGACTGGAGCGCCGAGACCGAACGGTTTGACGTGCACGGCTTGATCGTCAACGGGCGCGAAGTCAGTTGGCCACAAACCGAAGGCAGCAGCAGTGGCTTTTTGGGCCTGGTGCACCCCGACGACCGCGACGCGATGATGCTGGCCTGGCGGCTGCATCTGGCCGGCGCGCGCGACGACGTCGACATGGCCTACCGGCTCACCTTCGGCACCGACGAGCGCTGGATCCGCGTGCGCGGCCGGGCGCTGGAGCGCGATGCCTCGGGCCGCCCCCAGCGCGTGGCCGGCACCATCAAAGACATCACCGCGCAGCGCGAGTCCGAACAATCACTGAACCTGCTGGCCAACGCTTTTGCCAGCACCCACGACGCGCTGCTGGTGGTGGACGACCAGTGGTGCGTGATTGCCACCAACCGCAGCTTCACGGCGCTCACCGGGCTCGATGCACAGACCGTGCGCGCTGCGCCGCTCAGCCGCTTTGTGGTGCTGCCTGCCGCCGCTGGCCAGGGCAGCGGCTGGCGCGGCGAATCGCGCCTCGAAGGCAAGGACCGACAAGTGCCGGTCGAGGCCTCCGTCACCTTTGTGGCCGGCCAAGCCGGGCAAAGTGCTTGCTACATCGTCGCCCTGCACGACATCAGCGAACGGCTGCAGGCCGAGTCGCGGCTGGCACGCCAGGCCCTGCAAGACAGCCTCACTGAGCTGCCCAACCGCGCGGCGCTGGAGCAGCACATGGCGCGGCGCCTCACCCACGGCGCGGGCGACTCCTTCGGCCTTTTGTTCATGGACCTCGATGGTTTCAAATCCATCAACGATTCTTATGGCCACGGCGAAGGCGACACCGTGTTGCGCGAGGTGGCCGCGCGGCTGACCCGTGCGCTGCCCGAGGCCTTCATCGGCCGCTGGGGCGGCGATGAGTTTGTGCTGGTGCTGGCCCCGGGCAGCGGCGATTTTGAAGTGCGCAACGCGGCGCAGATGTTGTTGGCGGCCATGGCCACGCCCATGCGTTTGGGCTACGCCAACGACATGCTGATCAGCCCCAGCATTGGCGCTGTGCTCTACCCGCACGATGGCTTGGACGTGGCCACCCTGCTGCGCAAGGCCGATGCCGCCATGTACCAAGCCAAGGAGCAGGGCAAAAATTGCCTGCGCCTCTACGATCCGGCGATTGAAGAGGGGGCAATGCGCAAGGTGCGGCTGCAAAGCCTGCTGCGCATCGATGCCGAGCGCAGTGGCTTCACCTTTGTGGCGCAACCCAAGGTGGATGCCAACCAGCAGCCCACCGGGGCCGAGTTGCTGGTGCGCTGGAACACGCAAGACTTTGGCTCGGTGTCGCCGGTCGAGTTCATCCCGATGGCCGAACAAAGCGGCGCCATCGAACTGCTGGGCCGCCAGGCATTGCACTCGGCGGCGCGCTTGGCCGCCGAGCTGAACAAGCTGGGCCGCCCGCTGCCCGTGGCCGTCAACCTCTCGCCCAAGCAACTGCTCAACCCGTCGTTCGAGCGACTGGCGCTGCATGCCTGCCGCCGCCACGGCGTGGCGCCCAGCAGCCTGGAGTTGGAGCTGACCGAATCGGCGCTGACCGATGCGGCCGTCTACCCCTTGCTCCACCGCCTGCGCAAGCAGGGCTTTGGCCTGGCGCTCGACGACTTTGGCACCGGCTACTCCTCGCTCGCGCACCTGCTGAACCTGCCGTTCCAGAAGGTGAAGATCGACCGCGCGTTTGTGAAAGAGGCGCTGTCCAACCCGCGGGCGCTGGTGGTCATCCGCGGCACGCTCGACATCTGCCGCGGGCTGGGCATGACCACGGTGGCCGAGGGGGTGGAAACCGTGGAGCAGTTTGAGCTGTTGCGCGGCCTCGGTGTGGAAGAGTTTCAGGGCTATTTGTTTGCCCGTCCGATGCCACAAGACGACTGGCTGCGCCAGCTCGGTGCGGCGATACCGCCCGTGCTCGAGTCCCCCGCGACGCGCTGAGCGCGGCGCTGCCGTCCGGCTTTGCGCCGTGGCCGCATGGGCGCGTGCTATCGTCAGATGCAGTGTTTCAGTGTCTGTGTTCCACCTTCCTTTTTTGAGCGGCCCCGGGCCTTTGCATCATGAGCTACCAGATTGATCTGTCGGGCCGTGTGGCCCTGGTGACCGGCGCCTCCAGTGGCTTGGGCGCGCAGTTCGCGCGCACCTTGGCGAGCGCGGGTGCGGCCGTGGTGTTGGCCGGCCGACGGCTCGACAACCTCAAAACCCTGCGCGCTGAAATCGAAGGCGCAGGCGGCGATGCCCACGTGGTCGAGCTCGATGTGACCGACCTCACCAGCATCCGCGCGGCCGTGGCCCATGCCGAGACCGAGATGGGCGCGATCGATATTCTGGTCAACAACTCCGGCGTCAGCACCACGCAAAAGCTGGTCGACGTGACGCCCGACGACTACGACCTGGTGATGGACATCAACCTGCGCGGTGCGTTTTTTGTGGCGCAAGAGGTGGGCAAGCGCATGCTGGCGCGTGCCCGCGGCGCGGCACCCGGCACCTTCATCGGCGGGCGCATCGTCAACATCGCGTCCACCGGCGGCTTGCGCGTGCTGCCGCAAATTGGCGTTTATTGCATGAGCAAGGCGGCGGTCATCCACATGACCCGCGCGATGGCGCTGGAGTGGGGCAAACACGGCATCAATGTGAACGCCATCTGCCCCGGCTACATCGACACCGAGATCAACCACGCCCACCTGGATACCGAAGCGGGCCAGAAGCTCGTCAACAGCCTGCCGCGCAAGCGCGTGGGCCAAGCCCAAGACCTCGACACCACGCTGATGATGTTGTGCGCCAACGAGAGCCACTTCATCAACGGCGCCATCATTCAGGCCGATGATGGTTTCTCGGTTTGACTTGTTGATCGAGGCCTGACTGCATGAGTTTGCGAGCCCTGTCCCTGCTGGAGTCGCGCGTGTTGGCCGTGTTGGTTGAAAAAGCCCACACCGTGCCCGACAGCTACCCCTTGTCACTCAACGCCCTGCTGGCCGGTTGCAATCAAAAAACCGCCCGCGACCCGGTGCTCAACGTCACCGAGGCCGAGGTGATGCACGCGGCCGATGCGCTGAAACTGCTCAACCTGGTGATGGAGAGCAGCGGCTCGCGCGTGACCCGCTACGAGCACAACATGGGCCGCGTGATGGCGCTGCCCTCGCAATCGGTGGCGCTGCTGGCCACGCTGATGCTGCGCGGCCCGCTGACCAGTGCCGAGTTGCGCGCCAACAGCGAACGCCTGCACCGCTTTGCCGATGTGTCGAGCGTTGATGCCTTTCTCGATGAGTTGGCCGATCGCTCAGAAGAAAAGGGCGGTCCGCTGGTGCAAAAGCTGCCGCGTGCGCCCGGCGCCCGCGAGCACCGCTGGGCGCAGTTGGTGGGCGGCCCGATCGACGCATCAGCCTTCGGCCCGGCCTCGGCCAGCAGCAGTGGCGGCGGCAGCGGCGATGACCTGATCGCGCTGGGTGAACTGGCCGCCGTCAAGACCCAGCAAGATCGCCTGCAGCGCGAGGTCGATGCCTTGCGCGCGCTGGTCGACAAGCTCTACACCGAACTCGGCGTCAGCCGCGATTGACTCTCCCTCGTTGACCCATCCGCCCATGCGCCTCGAACTGCCCGACCACAAGGTCTACACCCACGAGATGATCATCCCCATCCGCTGGGGCGACATGGACGCCATGGGCCACGTCAACAACACCATCTACTTCCGCTATTTCGAAACCCTGCGTGTGGAATGGCTGGCCGTGCGCAACGCCGCACCCAACCCGCAAGGCGTGGGCCCGGTGATCGTCAACGCCTTCTGCAACTTCATCAAGCAGCTCGAATTTCCGGGCGATGTGCTGGCCAAGCACTTCGTGGCCAACCCCGGTCGAAGCAGTTTTGACACCTACATGACGCTCGAGCGCGTGGACCAGCCGGGCGTGATCTGCGCCACCGGCGGCGCCAAGGTGGTGTGGGTGGATGTCAAGCAGCAGAAGTCGGTGCCTCTGCCGGCGTGGTTGCGGACGGAACTCGGCGGCTGATCAGGCGTTTCGTTTCGGGGTATTCGAGGCTCAATTGCTGCCTTGTCGCCGTCGACCTGGGGTTGAGTTCCGTTTGAAGGCTTCCCGCCCGGCGATCCGCGCGTGGGCGGCGATGGGCCGGGCCAATGTGCTCCGTGTCCCCCGGGCCCGCTGACGCGGTCCCTCCTCCTTTACCTCCGCAAATTGCCCCAGCCCATCACCGCCCTGCAACCACCGTGGCTTGCGTGCAGGGGGCATGCCACCACCGTTTCAGGGAGCGCTGTGCCGCATTCGCTTTGCGCAGGTCAAGGGGGAGCCGGCCGAAGGCTGGCGGAGGACACGGAGCAAAGCGAATGCGGCACAGCGCTCCGGGCACCTGCCTGGCGATGAGGTTCGCCGCGGTGCCCGCACTCAACGCGACAACAGCTTGTTCACCAACTCCGGTGTGGTGGCGGCTTGGTGCTTCTTCATCAAGCGCGCGCGGTACACATCCACCGTGCGCGGGCTGATGCCGAGCTTTTTGCCGATCAGTTTGCTGGTCAGGCCGTCGATCAGCAGCGCGGCGATCTCGCGTTCGCGCGGCGTCAGCTCGGCGCCCACGCGGCGGCGGTTCGACAGGTCTTCGAAGCTCCAGATGCCGGCGGCGTGCGGCTGACCCGGGTCGAGCGCGCGGCCCAGCACATGGCACCAAAACAGCTCGCCGGCCTGCGGCCCACCCACGCGTTTCATCACCCGCTCGTCGGCATACCAGCCTTGTGCATCGAGGCTGGCCACGATGCGCTCGCCGGTGCGCTCGAACTCGCCCGCGCTGGGGTACAGCACCTCAAAACTCGCGCCCATCAACACATCGCGCGTGGCGCCAAACATGGCCAGCACCTGGCGGTTGCAGTCCAGCATCTGGCGGTCGCGCGAGAGCACGAGGCCGATGGGGGCCATGTCGAAGGCGGTGCGGTAGTCGAGGGCGAAGGTCATGGAGCGGTGGTGGGCCTGGTGGCCGGCAAACTGACGTGCCAATCGTGCCAATTGGCGGGCAAAGCCACTGGCGGGGAGGGTCCGCCCCAGTGCGTGTAGTCAATTTTACGTAATGCCTACGTAATGCCTTACGTAGTACGCTTCTCCTCATCGATTCTTCTTCATTGGATGGAGCAAGCGCATGAACAAGGTGTACCCCAGCGCAGCCGAGGCCCTCAAGGGCTTGGTGCGCGATGGCCAGTTGTTGGCGGTGGGCGGCTTCGGCCTCTGCGGCATTCCTGAGGCCTTGATTGCGGCGCTGCGCGACTCGGGCGTGCAGAACCTCACCGTGATTTCCAACAACGCGGGTGTCGATGGCTTCGGCCTGGGCCAGTTGCTGGAAACGCGGCAGATCAAAAAGATGATCTCCAGCTACGTGGGCGAGAACAAGGAGTTTGAGCGCCAATACTTGGCCGGCGAACTCGAACTCGAATTCACGCCGCAAGGCACGCTGGCCGAGAAGCTGCGCGCTGGCGGCGCTGGCATCCCGGCGTTTTTCACCCGCACCGGCGTGGGCACCTTGGTGGCCGAGGGCAAGGAGTTGCGCGAGTTTGACGGCCACACCTACGTGATGGAGCGCGCCCTCAACCCCGAGGTGTCGCTGGTCAAGGCCTGGAAGGCCGACAAGAGCGGCAACCTGCTGTTCCGCCGCACTGCGCGCAACTTCAACCCGGCCGTGGCCATGGCTGGCCAGACCACGGTGGTGGAGGTGGAAGAGATCGTGGAGACCGGCACCTTCGATCCGGACTCGGTGCACTTGCCGGGCATTTACGTGCAACGCATCGTGCTGAACGCGACGCCGGAAAAGCGCATCGAAAAGCGCACCATCACCGAAAAGGCAGGAGTCTGAATGCTGCCCCCAAGCTCACTTTGTTCACTGCCCCCCGAGGGGGCGCAAGCCTCCTTCGGGACGGCCCATCAGGAGTCTTAATATGGCCTGGACCCACGACCACATGGCGGCCCGCGCGGCCCAAGAACTGCAAGACGGTTTCTACGTCAACCTCGGCATCGGCCTGCCCACGCTGGTGGCCAACTTTGTGGACCCCAGCATCGAGGTCTGGCTGCAAAGCGAAAACGGCATGCTCGGCATCGGCCCGTTCCCGACCGATGACCAAGTCGACGCCGACCTGATCAACGCCGGCAAGCAGACCGTCACCACGATGAAGGGCTCGTCGATCTTCGGCAGCCACGACAGCTTCGCGATGATCCGCGGCGGCAAGATCAACCTCTCGATCCTGGGCGCAATGCAGGTGAGCGAGAAGGGCGATCTGGCCAACTGGATGATCCCGGGCAAGATGGTCAAGGGCATGGGCGGCGCCATGGACTTGGTGGCCGGCGTGAAGAGCGTCGTGGTGCTGATGGAGCACGTGGCGCGCAAGAAGGACGGCGGCTTTGATTTGAAGATCCTGCCGAACTGCACCCTGCCGCTGACCGGCGTGGGTGTGGTCAACCGCATCATCACCGACCTGGCCGTGCTGGATGTGACGCCGGCGGGCATGGTGCTGGTCGAAACTGCGCCCGGTGTGACGCGCGAAGAAGTGCAAAGCAAGACGGGGGTGCCGCTGCTTTGAGCGGCGCGCGCTCGGTGCGCTGAGCCCTGTCCTGTCCACGAGCCGATCCTGCGGGGTCGGCTTTTTTTTGGTGACGCCATGCTGCGCACGCCGCACACGCCTCACCATGCCCTCTATGAGCGACACACCGACACCGTTCCGCCGTTCTTCGGCGCAGCCCCTCGAACCTGCCCGTGACGTTTGGTCGCGCCGTCGCTTGCGCGTCTTTGGGGGTGTGGCGTGGCTGCTGCTGTTGGGCGGCTGTGCCAGTGTGCGACCCCCGCCCACGCTTTTGCCCCCTGCCCCAGAAGCGGCCAGTGGCCTGAGCGTGAAGCCGGGCTGGGCCACGCAGCGCTTTGCGGTGGCCGCGGCCAACCCGCTGGCCACGGCTGCGGGGGCGCAGATGCTGCGCGCTGGCGGCAGCGCGGTCGATGCCGCGATTGCCGTGCAGATGGTGCTGACGCTGGTGGAGCCGCAGTCCAGCGGCATCGGCGGCGGCGCGTTTTTGATGCACTGGGACGGGCAGCGCGTGCAGGCGCTGGACGGGCGCGAGACGGCGCCGGCCGGGGTCGACGAGCGCCTCTTTTTGCAGGCCGACGGGCGGCCCATGGACTTCATGGCGGCCGCGGCCAGTGGCCGCTCGGTGGGTGTGCCGGGCGTGTTGCGCATGTTGGCGCTGGCCCACGCGCAGCATGGCGTGTTGCCCTGGGCGAGCTTGTTTCAACCCGCGATTGACTTGGCCGAGGGTGGCTTCGAGGTGAGCCCGCGCTTGAACACCTTGCTGCGAGGCGAAACCGCACTGCAGCAGGACCGCCAAGCGCACGCCTATTTTTGGGGCCCCGGCGGCCAGCCCTGGCCGGTGGGCCACCGCTTGCGCAACCCCGCGTTGGCGCACGTGCTGCGGCAGGTCGCGGCCGGTGGTGCTGCCGCGTTCTACGAGGGCCCTGTGGCGCGCGATGTGGTGCAGCGCGTGCAGAGCCAGGCCCTGCCAGGCGCGTTGACTGCAGCAGATCTGGCCAGTTACCGCGCGCTGCAGCGCGAGCCGCTGTGCACTGATTGGCGCGAGATCTACCGGGTCTGTGGCTTCCCGCCGCCGTCATCGGGCCACCTGGCGATCATGCAAATGTTGGGCATGTTGGCGCAGCTGCCCGCCTCGGCCACACCGGAACTGGACAGCGCAGGTCGGCCCTCAGCCGGCTGGCTGCACCGCTACAGCGAGGTCGCGAAGCTGGCGTTTGCCGACCGCGCGCTGTACGTGGCCGACCCCGCTTTTGTGGCACCACCGGCGGGTGATTGGCGCAGCCTGCTGGATGACGACTACCTGCAGTTGCGGGCCGCCAGCGTGGGCGAGCGCAGCCTGGGCCCGGCGCGTGCTGGTGCGCCTCGCGCGGTGAGAGCGGCGTTTGCGCCCCAAGCCGAGCAGACCGAACACGGCACCAGCCACATCAGCATCGTCGATGCCCAAGGCCACGCGCTGGCCATGACGACCACCATCGAATCGGCCTTCGGCGCCCGCATCATGAGCGACGGCGGCACTGGCTTGGCCGGCGGCTTTTTGCTCAACAACCAGCTCACCGATTTTTCGTTTCTGCCGCAGGGCGCCGATGGGCAACCGGTGGCCAACCGCGTGCAGCCCGGCAAGCGCCCGCGTTCCAGCATGAGCCCGACCCTGGTGTTCGACCGCCGCGACGGGCGCTTGCTGATGAGCCTGGGCTCACCGGGCGGCGCCGCCATCATTCACTTCACCACCAAGGCGCTGCTGGGCATGGGCGCGTGGGGGCTGAATGCGCAGCAGGCGGTGAACCTGCCCAACGTCGTGAACTTCAACGGGCCGATCGGCTTGGAGGCCGGCGCCTTTGATGCCGAGACCGTGACGGCGCTGCAAGCGCGCGGCCACGTGGTCAACCTGATCGAGCTGACCAGCGGGCTGCAGGCTTTGCAGCGCACGCCGAGCGGCTGGTTTGGCGGTGCCGACCCGCGCCGCGAGGGCGTGGTGATGGGTGACTGAGCGGCTCAGCGCAGGCTGACGCTGACGCGTTTCCACACCGGGTCGGCCCAGCGCTGAAAACTCGCGAGCAGCTGCGGGTTGCTGGCTTGTTTGTCGATGGCGCCGGTGCCGAGGTGCATCACCTCAAAGCGCCGCTGCACGCGCCCATCGACCCGGGCTTCGCGCGCCAGCAGCACGCGGGCCGGGCCCTCGGCCGTCCAGCCCGCAAACTCGATGCTGCCGATGTCGCCACCCAGCGGGTCGCCCGCGGCCGGAGGCAGCACTTGCAGGATCCAGCCGGTGTCGGTTTTTGTCATCAGCCACAGCTCGCGCCAGGTGGCCAGCGGCTGCACGGCCAGCGCGACGGCGGTGCCAGCGGCATGGACGTCGGCCGATGCCAGCCACGCCACGCCCCAGGTGCAGCGGCGCAGCAGCGGGTGCTGTGCGTCGTGTTGGGCATCGACGAGCAGCACGCAGGTCTCGCCGTCGGCGCCGGCTTGGGTCAGCAAGGTGGGGCTGCTGGCGGTGCTGGCGCGGGGTGGGGCAGCGGCCTCGGCCGCCCAGCGTGAGGCACTCACGCGGATGGCCGCATCGGCGTGCTCGGCTTGGTCCTCATCGGTCAACTCGGCGGGCTGGATGGCGGCCAGGGCAGCTACGGCGCGCTGGCCCCAGGCTTGTGCGTCGGCCGTGTTTTTAAGCGTGGCGCTGCGGGCGGCGCTGTGGGCCAGTGCGGCCGCCACGCCCGCACGCCGCAGCAGCACGCGGTTCTTCCACAACTGGGGCAGGGCGGCCAGGTCGGCGGCGCTGACGCGGTCGAGCACCTCGGCGCGCCAGTGGTCCAGCGCGTCGCGCTGGCGGGGGCCGAGTGCGGGGTCCACGCAGTCGTGACGCGTCAGGCCCAGGGCGGCGTGGGCGCGTTGCTCGGCGGTGGCCGAACCCATGGCCAGCACGCGGCGGTAGGCCTCGCCGTCGTAGCACAGGCGCACGCTGCCGGTTTGCGCGATGCTTTGCCACCTCACACCATAGGCGGCCACGCCGTCGAGCTGGTTGCTGAGTGAGGCGCTGAGCTTGCTGTCGTTGCCGCCGCTGCGTGCCGAGGCGCGACGGGCCAGGCGCTCGGCCATCTGGCCCATGGCGTCAAAGGGCTCGGCGGTGATCTGCGCGGCGGGGGCGGCCTTCAGGTAGGCGGCGGCGTAGGCCATGCCCACGGCTTCTTGCCCGGGGGTGTCCCTCACAAAACGCAGCACGGCCAGCAACTCGGGCGCCTCCGCGGCGTCGGCCCGGGTCAGCCGCACCTGGCTGGCGCGCACGAAGCCCGCGCGTTCGCGGCGGTGGTCGTAGACCTGCAGGTGGTCGAGCTGCTGGCCGCGCACCTCCAACAGGTCGCCGGGGGCGAGTTGCGCCTGTGGGGTGGCACTGTCGCGCGGGGCCGAGCGCAGCGGCGCGGCATCGGCGGTGACGATGGCCAGACCGGCCAGGGCGGCGGTCAACATCATTGGGCCTCGCTGACATTGGCGTTGGCGGCTTCGGCCGAGTCCACAGGCGCAGCCGCGGTCTTGTGCATGCCGCCCAGCAGCGCGGCGCCGATGAAGTCGCCGTTGGCGGGCGGCGGCGCGATGATGACTTGGATCTTGTCGCTGAGTTTGTCGGCCATGGTTTTTTGGATCAGCAGCGGGTGGCGCGTGATCAGTGCGCCCTCGCGGGCCATTTGTTCGGCGTTGGCCAGACCCACTTTTTGCAGCCGATAGGCCTCGGCGTCGGCCAGCTTTTGGCGCGAATCGGCCTCGCCTTGGCTCTCGATCCGGCGCGCCTGGGCGCTGCCCTCGGCGGTGCGGATGCGCGAGACCTTGTCGGCCTCGGCTTCGAGTTGGCGCTGCTCGATCTGCTTTTGTTTGAAGGGCAGCACGTGCTTCATCGCCTCTTCTTGCGCCTGCGCCGCAATCACCTGCTCGCGGCCGGCGGCTTCGGCGTCTTTTTCGCGGCGCACTTTGGCGGCTTGGGCTTCGAGCGCGGTTTGCTCCACCAGCTTTTCCTTGAGCACCAGCGTGTAGCGCATCTTCTCGGTTTCGAGCTCTTCGGCCAGCAGGCGGTCCATGCCGCGGCGGTAGTCCTCGGGCAGGTCAATCTGGCCCATCTGCACGCTGCGCAGCAACACACCATCCGCCGCCAAGCGGGGCTTCAACTCGGCCTCGATCTGCGCCAGGATGGCAGCGCGCTGGGTGGAAAAAATCTCGCGCACCGTGTGCTGCGCAAAGATCTTGTAGGCCACGCCCTGCAGGGCGGGCTGCACCAGGTCGCGGCCGATGTCGCTCGGCAGGTCGCGCGACAAGGCGCCGATGCGTGCCGGGTCCAGCGCATAGCGCACGGCCAGGTCGACCCCGAGCGACAAGCCCTCCACCGATTGAAACGGCGCCTCGCCCTTGGCGCTGGCGCTGCCGGCGGGGCGCCAGGTGGCGTCGCGCAGCGAGTAGTGGCGCAGCTCGTGCACGCCGGGCAGCACCAACGCGCTGCCTTCGCGGAAGGCGCTGACGCTGCCGGTGAGGCGGTTGCTGCGGATCGCCACCTCGCCGGCACCCACGCCCTGCAGCGGCGGGTGGATGCTCAGGCCGTAGCCCACGGCGCCGACCAGACCCAGGCCGATCAGCCCCGCGCTGCGGCTGCGCAGGGCGTGTGCGCCTTGGGTGGCCAGGCTGCGGCCGCGGCTCAGGGTGAGGCTGAAGGCGGTCGACACGGCGTGGGCGATGGCGTGCAGGCGGGGTGACATCTGAGGCTCCTGGCGAACAGTGGTGGACGTGGGGGACCGGCGGGTGTGGGTGGTGTGCCGGTCTGGTGTCCATTGTTCGAAGTTCGCCCGGAGCGCAACAGGCCGGCGCGGGGTGAGTTCGCGCCCGGCGGCGGGTGGCTTTGCACCGGGCCGCGGAAGAAACCTTCACGCCGCGTTGTGTGGCGCGCCGAGATAATCATTCGCAGTTCCCGCAGCCGCGCCGCCCTGGCGCCAGAAAGGCCCCCATGCTCCGCGTGGCCGTGATTGAAGACGATGCGCCCACCAGCCAGCAGTTGCGCGGCTGGATCGAAGCCGCCCGCCCAGGCATCCAGGTGGACCAATGGTTTGCCCGCGACGAGGCCGAGGCCGCGGTGGTGCGCGAGCGCTACGACCTGGTGGTGCTCGACATCGAGCTGGGCCGCGAGCGCCATGCCGGTGTGGCCATCATCAACGCCATCAACAAGCAGCGCAGCGGCACGCCAGTGCTGGTGGTGTCGGCCATGCCGGCGGCCATTTACCGCAGCATCATGAAGGCGCTCGACGCCTGGGACTACCTGCAAAAAACCACCTTCGACGAGGCTGATTTTGTCGAGACCTTTCTCGACATCCTGCGCGCCACCCGCCACGTTGCGCCCGCCGTGGCTGCGGCCACTCAGCCGGTGGTCGACGAGGTGCAGCTCGACCCCTTGCGCCAGAGTGCCGCCATGTGGCGCGGCCAGCGCATCAACCTGCCGCTGACGGCGCAGCGCATCTTGGCCGCCTTGGTGGCGCGCCAGGGCGAGGTGGTGAGCTACGAGGAGCTCTACGCCGTGGTCAAGAGCGGGCGCAACCGCGACAACATCCGCAAGCACGTGAGCACCATCCGCGACGCCTTCCGCGAGATCGATCCGGCCTTTGAGCGCATTGCCAACATCCCGATGCGCGGCTTTCGGTGGGGCGCGTGATGCAGGGCCTGCCTGACCCCGACGACCTCCGGCCATGAACCGCGTGCTGCGTTTGCCTGGGGTCGATGCCTTGCGGCTGCCGACCCACATCCCGCTCGGCCTGCGGGTGTTTTTTCGCGGTGCGTTTTTGCTGCTCGCGCTGGTGACGGTGGCGCTGGCGGTGTCGGTGTTGCAAGACGAAAAGCAGCGCAGCTGGCGCAACTACCAAACGGGTTTTGCCAAGACCCAAGCGCAGCTGGTGAGCCGCTTGCGCCACCCGGCCGGGCAGCTGGCGCTGCTCAACCCGAGCGTGCGTGCCACGCCATCGGGTGGCGCGCTGCACCCGCTGCTGCTGCCCTTTGCCGCCATCGATTTCGACGACAAGGCCAAGGCCCAGCAGGCGGTCGAAATGGCCGGCTGCCTGGCGCAATATGGCGATGAGGCCAGCCTGTGCGTGGCGGTGGGCAGCAACCCCCTGGCGGGTGGTTTCATCTACACCGTGGGCAGCTTTGCCAGCGGTGAACTGGTGGCCCGCGAATTGGGCGAGCTCGACCTCAGCCGCGCCCACCGCGTGCGCGTGACCGTGACCTTGCGTGGCCAGACCTGGCGCTGGCTGGCGCCGTTTGAAGCCAGCGGCGTGGCCGCGGGCGCGGTGCGCGGGCGGCTCACCGGTTTCACCGAGGCCGCTGATGGGCAGACCGCCGATCGGCCGGTGCGCGACTTCCGCGGCTGGCTGTGGCAAGACGCGCGCTGCCTGGAGGCCGACTCGCGCCCCGATTGCGCGCGCCGATCGTTTTTTTCGCTGCGTTTGCCGGTCGAGATTTTTCGCGATGAGTTGCTGGCGCAGCGCGGCAAGCTGGTGTGGCCGCCGGCCGATCTCGACCGCATCGACGTGCGCCTGCAGGTCTTGCCACCGGGCGCCGATGCAGCGCCGCTGTTTGACAGTTCGCAGCCCGGCGCCAGCGCGCCGTTTGCTTTGAACGAGCTCAGCAGTTTGCTGCAACCGGGCGAGCGCTTGCGCATTGCTCGGCACAGCGCGACGGGCAATGCGCCGGTGATTGAGTTGAACGGCGTGGACGACCGCAGCCAGCCGATCTCGCCGTGGATGGACGCACTGATCCGCAAACTGCCGGTGGACGGTTTTGACCAAGCGCTGGCCGCCACCGACAGCGTGAGCACGCCCACGGGTCGCTTTGATGTGACGCTCACCGGCGATGTGCGCGAGGTCAACCGTGCGCTCAGCCGGGTGGCCACGCGGGTGGGCTGGCTGGTGGGCGCGCTGCTGGCCGCCATTGGCCTCACCTGGGCTGCGATCGAGTTGCGGGTGATCCGCCGCATCACCGTGTTGACCCGGCGCGCCGCGGCGGTGCGGCGCAGTGTGCAGGGTGCTGCGGTGCCCGGCCCGGGCAACGGCGAGATCGCCATTGACGTGGCCGACCTGCGGGGCCGCGATGAACTTGGCCTGCTGGCGGGCACCCTGGGCGACCTGCTGCAGCGGGTGAACGAGGACGTGCGGCGCGACCGCATTCGCGTGGCGCAAGAGCAGGACCAATGGCACGCGGTGGGCCACGAAATCATGTCGCCCTTGCAGTCGCTGATGGTGCTGCACGCCGACCCGTCCGACCCGAGCCACCGCTACATCCACCGCATGCAGCAAGCGGTGCGCGTGCTCTACGGCCAGGCCTCGCCCGCCGAAGCGTTTGAGGCCACCACGCTGGGCGTGGACGCGCTCGACCTGGACGCATTTTTGAGCGACGTGGCGCTCAATGCCCCGCATGCGGGCATCAGCAACGTGCTCTACGCGCCCGCAGGCCAGCCGGTTCGCGTCAAGGCCGACGCCTATGCCTTGGAAGACGTGGTGACCCACGTGTTGCGCAATGCCGAGCGCTTTCGCCCTGCGGGCAGCGCCATCACCTTGACCTTGGGCGTGGACGCCGGCCAGGCCGAGGTACGCATCCACAACACGGGCCCCGCAATTCCGGCCGAGTTGCTGGCGCGCATCTTTGAGTACGGCGTGTCGGAGGCCACATCCCTAGAGGGCCCGAGCAGCATGGCCTCTGGCGCTGCTGCCCCTCCAAGCGAGGCGGCTTCGCACCGCGGCCAAGGCTTGTTCGTGGCCCGCACCTGGATGGCCAAGATGGGCGGCACGGTGACCGCGCACAACGAGGCCGACGGCGTGAGTTTTGTCTTGCGCTTGGTCTGCGCCTGAGGCCGAGCACCGGCCCGCTGGGGTCAGTTCAGCTCGGCTCACTTCAGTTCCGCTCAACGCTGCGCCTTCAGCGCCTGCGCCGCCTCGGTCACCAGCGCCGGGCCTTGGTAGATGAAGCCGGTGTAGATCTGCACCAGGTTGGCCCCGGCGTCGATCTTGCTGCGCGCATCGGCGCCGCTCATCACGCCGCCCACGCCAATGATGGGGTAAGCGCTGCCGAGTGCTGCGCGCAGCTGGCGGATCACGGTGTTGCTGGCGGCCAGCACAGGCGCGCCCGAGAGGCCGCCGGTTTCTTCGGCATGCGCCATGCCCTGAACAGCCGTGCGGCTGAGCGTGGTGTTGGTGGCGATCACGCCGTCGATGCCGTTCTTTTGCAGCGTGTGGGCGATCACGGCCACTTGCGCTTCGTCCAGGTCGGGCGCGATTTTCACGAACATGGGCACGTTGCGGCCGTGCTCGGTGGCGAGCTGCTGCTTGCGGGTTTGCAGCGCGCTGAGCAGGGCATCGAGTGCCGCGTCGCTTTGCAGCGAGCGCAGGTTCTGCGTGTTGGGGCTGGAGATGTTGATGGTCACGTAGTCGGCGTGCGGGTACACACCGGCCAAGCCGATCAGGTAATCGTCGGCCGCGCGCTCGATCGGCGTGACGGCGTTTTTGCCAATGTTCAGGCCCAGGATGCCGCCTTGCTGGCGAAAGCGCGCCTTCTGCACATTGGCCAGGAAGGCATCGAGGCCCTCGTTGTTGAAGCCCAGTCGGTTGATGAGTGCGTTGGCTTCGGGCAGGCGGAACATGCGCGGCTTGGGGTTGCCGGGCTGGCCCTTCGGCGTCACGGTGCCCACTTCAATGAAACCGAAGCCGAGTGCGGCCAGGCCGTCGATGCAGCGGCCGTTTTTGTCCAGCCCCGCGGCCAGGCCCACTTTGTTGGGGAATCGGAGGCCGGCCACCGTGACAGGGTCGTCCACGCGGGTCTGCGCGATCGCGCACATCAGCGGCGTGCGCTGGATGCGGGCCAGGGTGGACAGGGTCAGATCGTGCGCTTGCTCGGGGTCGAGGCTGAACAGAATCGGGCGGGTGAGGGCGTACGGGACAAAGGCCATGGTCGGATGGGGTGCGGCGCGGCTCGCAGCGCCAAGTAGCAGGGGATAATGACGCCATTGTCTCAAAGAGCTTTTGGAATGACGCAAGACGAACTCAAGGCCCTCGTGGGGCAAGCTGCGCTGCAATATGTGGTGCCCGGCCAACTGGTGGGCGTGGGCACGGGCTCGACCGTGAATTGTTTTATCGATGCGCTGGCGTCGATGAAAGACCGCATTGCCGGCGCCGTGTCGAGCAGCGACAAGAGCACCGCGCGCCTGCAGGCACTGGGCATCACTGTGGTCGACAGCAACGCGGTGGAGCGCATCCCGGTCTACATCGACGGTGCCGACGAGATCGACCCGACGGGCTGCATGATCAAGGGCGGTGGCGCCGCACTCACGCGCGAAAAAATCGTCGCCGACTTGGCCGAGCGTTTTGTGTGCATCGCCGATGAATCCAAGCGCGTGGCCGTGATGGGCCGCTTTCCGTTGCCGATCGAGGTGATCCCGATGGCTGCGGCGCAGATTGCCCGTCACGTGGCCAAGCTGGGCGGCGATGCCCAGCTGCGCGCCGGTGTGGTGACCGACAACGGCAACCACATTCTTGATGTGCGCGGCCTGGCCATCACCGACCCGGTGGCGCTGGAGCGCGAGATCAACCAGTGGCCCGGTGTGGTCACCAATGGCATCTTTGCGCGCAACAAGGCGGCGGTGTGCCTGCTGGGCACGCCGGCCGGTGTGACGACCTTGAACTATTGAGCACCTCTCGCACTGAACACCACGCACACGGAGCGCATGAGTCCATCCATGCCCGAACCATTTCATTGAACCTGCCGGCAACATTTGCTGCCGGCCCTGACCCAAGGAAGGCCCATGGCCAAACCCAATTACTCGTTCGAAAAGCGCCAACGCGAGATGGCCAAGAAAAAGAAGAAAGAGGAGAAGTTGCGGGAAAAAGCCGGCCGCAAGGTGGGCGACCCCGAGGGTTTTGAGCCCGCTGACGATGCCGGTGATGCACCGGAAGCCGGCAGCGTGGAAGCCACCGGGCCCGGCGGGGCTGCAGGCGCGCCATGAGCACCCCGGGCAAGACGCCGCCCCGCGACCCGAGCCGCAGCGCCTCGGCAGCGCCGGCGTCTGGCCCGGCTGCTGAACCGGCCGATGAGACTGGCCCAGCACGAGCCGATGCCGCCGGCTCCGCCCTCAATGAGGGTTTTCAAAGCGGCACCTCCCACCTGCAAGACCTGCATCACACCCTGAGCGGCCAAGCGTTTGAAGCCTGGCGTGCCATCCCCGGCCTGGGCCTGCCCACGCGCATGGTGCAGGGTGTGCATGACGCCATCAGCCACAGCCTCTACGCCGCGGCCCGCCAAAGCGGCGGCGCGATGTGGACGATGGCCGACCGCGCCAACAACCTGGCCGCAGGCGCCGGCCAAGCGCCCGGCGCGCTCGGCGATGCCATGCAATCGGCCCTGCACGGCGCCGTGGCCGACATGGGCCAGGCGATGGCGCCGCAAATGGCGCTCTACCCCGATGGCGATGCCAGCGGCACCCGCGCGCTGCAAGCGGCCGAGCTGGCGGCTGCGCGCGGCAAGGTGGTGGTGTTCATCCACGGCCTGGGCTGCGACGAGCGCAGCTGGCTGCTGCACCCCGAAACCTGGGCCAAAACCCCCTGGGCCGGCCAGGGCGACCACTACGGCGCGCTGCTGCACGCCGAGTGGGGCTACACGGCGCTTTACGCTCGCTACAACAGCGCCGTCAACATTGGCGAATGCGCACGCCAACTCGATGCACTGCTGGGCCAACTCAGCGCCAGCGGTGTGACCGAGCTGCTGCTGGTGGGCCACAGCATGGGCGGCTTGGTGGCGCGCGAGGCGTGTGAGCGTGCGGCCATGGCGCCTTCATCGTGGCTCGACCGGGTGAGCCTGGTGGTGGGCATCGGCTCGCCGCAACAAGGCGCGCCGCTGCACATGCTGGGCCAAGCGATGTCGGATGCGATGGCGCTGGGCCAGGGCAATGCGGCGCTCACGCGTTGGTTTGCCAACGCCACGGGCACAGCCCAACCGCCGCGCGAGATGCCGCCGCTGCGCTGGCTCACCGGCACCTTGGCCGACGGCGAGGCCGGCCCGCTGGCACCGCTGATGGCCCAGACTCTGGGCGACGGCTTGGTGACACCACCGGCACCCTTTGGCCCCAAAACCGCACAGCACGCCGACAACGATGTCGACCACGTGGAACTGGCTGGCATGGGCCACATGGCCATGCTCAACCACCCGCGCGTCTACGGCGTGTTGCGGCGCTGGTTGGGCGCGGCGTGAGCCGCTGAGGTCGCGCTCGCGTTGTGGGCGCGCCCTCAGCGGGGGCCTTGCAATGCGGCTGGGTTTCAGCCCTGGCGGGTCGCCGGCCGGCAGGCAAAACGTGCCGGGTCGATCGCGTCGACCAAGCTGTTTTCCAGTGGCACCGGCTGGCCGCTGACTTGCGCGGCCAACACCTGTGCGGCGAGTGCCGACCAGGTGATGCCGCGCGAGCCCAGGCCGCTGATCACAAACAGGCCGGGCTCGCGCCCAACCTGGCGCGGGTGTTCGGGGGCGCGGTGTGCGCTGCCTGGGCTTGGCGTGGCGGGGGCGGCATTCACCGCCCCTGCGGTGTGGTCCGCTGTGGTGATCTGCGACGCCGGTGTGGCGCAGGGCACCGCGCCCACCACCGGCAGCCGGTCGTCGCTGACCTGGCGCCAGCCCACGCGGCCGTGCCAGGGCGCGTCAGCCGGCCAGGGCTGGGTGTCGCTGCCCACCAAGCGCTGAAACTGCGACCAGTTGTGGATGTGATCGGCCTCGCGGACGGCGGGGTCGGCATCGTTGCGCTGGGCGGTGGCGCCAAACACGATCTCGCCCGCATGCTCGGGCAGCGCATAACCCGAGCCTGCCAAGGGCAGGGTCGTGTGGGGTGTCTCTCTGCGTGTGGGGACGATGCTGATTTGCCCGCGCACCGCCTCCACCGGCCACGCGGGCATGCCCAGCGATTGCAGCAGCGGCCATGTCGCGCCGGCCAGCGCCACCACCAGCACCGGAGCGCGGGCGATCTCGGTGCCTGCGGCATCCCGTGCGCTCCACCCTCCGTCGAGGCGCTCGATGCGCGTCACCGTGTGGCCGCCCAGCCAAGTGCACAGATCGGCTGCGGCGTGCAGGTAGGCGCGGCACAGCGCCGCCGGGGGCAGCCAGCCGCCGCCAGGGTAGTGCCACGCGGGCGCAGGCAAGGGCCGGCCGGCGAGGGCTGAGGCGGCGTTGGCGTCCAACGCCTGCACGTGGCCCGCCGGCAAGCCCAGCCGCTCGATCAGCGCGTGCATCGCCCGGGCCTCGCCCTCAGGCGTCAGGCGCAGCAGGCCTTGGGGCGGTGGCAGGCCCAAGGCGGCATCGGGCGCCCATTGCCAGAGCAAGCGCTCCAGCATCAGCGCCGCAGCGCGGTTGAACCGGGCGTGCGTGCCGTCTTGGCCGTTGACCACGCCGTGGTACAGGCCGCCTGGGTTGCCCGAGGTTTCTTGCGCGGGCTGTGCGTGGTGATCGAGCACGGTGCTGCGCCAGCCGGCCTCGGCCAGCGCCCAGGCCGTGGCGCAACCGGCCAGACCACCGCCCAGGATCAGCGCATGGCGCTCCGTGGGGGCGGGCGCTTGCGGTTGAAGCTGCCGCTTGGCGGTGCGGGTGCGCGGCGTGAAGCGCGGGGCGTAGCTTGCACGCAGGCCGGCATCGGGCGCCGCGTGGGCCGAGACGATCTCAAAGCCCGCGGTGCGGAGCGCCTGTGCCAAGGCATGGCGCTCCGCGTGGGCGCTGGCTGCCAGCCAAGTGCAATCCATCGCGCAGCCCGGCGCCGCCAAACGCGCCAGGGCTTTGAAGAGGCGCACTGCGCCTTGCCGCGCATCGGCGGCGATCACCGGCGGGGCGGTGCTCAGCACCACCGCGTCCAGCGGCGCATCCATCTCACGCAACCAGTCGCTGAGCGGGCCGGGCAGCAGCCACAGCGACACCCGGCCGTCGTCCAGCCGCAGGCGGTGCAGGTTGGGGGTGAAGCCGTCGGCAGGCCAGTGCGCAGCGAGCTCATGCGCCAACGCTGCGTGCGCCAGGCCGCGCTGCGCGGCCTCCATGTTTGCGGCCAGCGGCAGGTGGGCGTCGGCCACGATGAAGGTGGCTGGGGTGTCGCTGGTGAGCGCCGGACCCGCCCCAGCGTCTGTCGCCTGTGCGTTGACGGCCCACGCATCGCGCCACGCCTGCCAGGCGACGAAGAACGCCCGGCCGTCGCCCCAGGCGTTGTGCAACTGCACGCGTGGCAGTGTCTGCGCCGGGGCAGTCCTCTCAGGCTGAGCAGTGCTGGGCAAATGCGGTGTCGGGTGGGTCATGCGCGCGGTGGCAGGTGGCTGACGGGGGCAAGCGGCCGAGGCAGGGCAGAAACGACAAAGGGCACCGAAGTGCCCTTGTGTGGTTCAACGCTGAGGCGCTGACGCCGCTCAGACGCGCTTGCGGTACTCGTGGGTGCGGGTGTCGATTTCGATCTTGTCGCCGTTTTCCACAAAAATCGGCACCATGATCTCAAAGCCGGTGCCCACGATCTTGGACGGCTTCAGCACCTTGCCCGAGGTGTCGCCCTTGACGGCCGGGTCGGTTTCGATTTCGCGCACCACGCTGGTGGGCAGCTCGACCGAGATGGCCTTGCCGTCGTAGAACACCACTTCAACTTCCATGCCGTCTTGCAGGTAGTTGATGGCGTCGCCCATGTTTTCGGCTTCGATCTCGAACTGGTTGTACTCGGCGTCCATGAACGCGTACATCGGGTCAGCGAAGTACGAGTAGGTGCAGTCCTTCTTGTCCAAGATGATCTGGTCCATCTTGTCGTCGGCCTTGAAGACGGTTTCTTGGCCAAAGCCGTTCAGCAGGCTTTTCATCTTGATGCGCACGGTGGCGGCGCCACGGCCACCACGGCTGTATTCGGTCTTCAGCACGACCATCGGGTCCTTGCCCTGCATGATGACGTTGCCGGCGCGGAGTTCCTGTGCGAGTTTCATGTCTGTTTCCGGATGCGATGCGTCACATGACGCGGGGTGTGTACAGCGGCACAAACTGCTCGACGTGGCTCGTCGAAGGGCGGTGGAATTCACCGATCAGTTTGCGCAAAGCCACTGATTTTAGCCGCATTCGGCGCTGCGGCTGGCGGCAAAGCGCATCAACTGCGTGGTGAGGTCGTGCTGTTGCTGCAAATGGTGGCGCCAGCGTCGGGTCTGGCGGGCCCAGTCGGCGCGGTCGGGCCAGTGCGTGGGCCAGGGGCCGAGGCCGTTCCAGGCGCGCATCAGGGCTTGCCACAGCGCGGCGTCTGGCCAGTCGCTCAGTTGTGCTGCCACGCGGTCGGTGTAGGCCGCCAGTTTGATGGCATGGGCGCCGTCGTCTTGCGGGTAGATCTGCCACAAGAAGGGCCGGTCGGCCCACTGGGTGCGCACAAACGAGTCTTCACCACGCACCAGGTTCACATCGCAGGACCAGAGCAAGGCGTCGAAGTCGGTCTGCTTGAGTGCGGGCAGCAGGTGGGCGCGCAGCATGCCGCGTTGCAGGCTGGGGCCGAGTTCGGCTTGCACCTGCCGGGCGGCCAAGCCCGGTGTCACCAGCAGCAAGGTGGGCGAAGCGTCGGCCTGCGCCAGGTGATCCAGCAGGTGCGGCAGCTGTGGGTTGGCATAACAAAACAGGCTCCACACCTGCTCACCTGCCCCAGGGCCGATGCCGCATTGGCGCCACACGGCCCCCGCATCGGCGGCGGCCTGGCGCGCGGGCAGATCGGCCTCGCGCAGCAGACCGCCGGTGCGTGCGGTGAAGCCGGGGTAAAAAAACCATTTGTCCAAGCCCGCACCCGGGCCGCTCCACTGCGGCGAGCGCAGGCCATGCGAGCGCTCCACATAGGCCTCGGCGCTCAGGTATTCGAGGTTGATCCACACCGGCGGCGTGGTGCGTGTGGCCATGGCTTGCACAAAGGCGGGCGGCGGGTCACAGCCAAAGGCTTCGATCACCACCCCGCCCGGGGCAAAGTCACGGGCCGGTGTGGCCGCGTCGGGCCAGGGGTGCACGCTGACGCCGGGCGCGCCTTGGGGCGCCATCCAAGCCAGCGCCGAAGCGTCGTCCAGCCACAGCCGCACGGCCACGCCGCGCTGTGCCAAGTCGGCCGCCAAGCGCCAGCAAACGCCCACGTCGCCGTAGTTGTCGATGACGCGGCAAAACACATCCCAGTGAACTTGGCGTTGGGCGTGGGGATGGGTCGCTGCGGGGTCTGCGTGCATCTCTGGCATGGTGCGAATTATCTGGTGCGCTTCAACGGGCAAAATACGCGGCGATGAGTGACGCGCCCCTGCCTTCTTCCAAGCCTGCCGATGCCGATGCCGCCGTGGCGGCGCCCAACGCCCCCGTGCCCAGCGCCCAGGCGCCAGACTCCACCGTGCCCGACACGCTGGTGGCCGACGCCGCCCGCGAGCGTGTGCTGGCCGATGTGGCGGCGCTGCCGGGCCTGCCGGGCGTCTACCGCTACTTTGATGCGCAAGGCGCGGTGCTGTATGTGGGCAAGGCGCGCGACCTGAAAAAGCGCGTGTCGAGCTACTTTCAGAAGAACCACGGTGGCACCCGCATCGGCCACATGGTGAGCAAGATCGCGCGCATGGAGACCACCATCGTGCGCTCCGAGGCCGAAGCGCTGCTGCTCGAAAACAACCTCATCAAGACGATCAATCCGCGCTACAACATCCTGTTTCGCGACGACAAGAGCTACCCGTATTTGAAGATCACCGGCCAGGCTGCGTTTGCCGGCAGTGATCGCGCCGCTGCTCAGCGCTACCCGCGCATGGTCTATTACCGCGGCGCGATGGACCAGAAGCACCGCTACTTTGGGCCCTACCCGAGCGCCTGGGCGGTGAAGGAATCGATCCAGCTGCTGCAAAAGGTGTTTCGCCTGCGCACCTGTGAAGACACGGTGTTTGCCAACCGCACGCGGCCCTGTTTGCTCTACCAGATCAAGCGCTGCTCGGGCCCCTGCGTGGGCGCAGTGAGCGATGAGGACTACGCGCGCTCGGTGAGCCACGCCGAGCGTTTTTTGCTGGGCGAGCAGCAAGAGGTGATGAGCCTGCTGCAGCTGCAAATGATGGCCCACGCCGATGCGCTGCAGTTTGAACAAGCGGCCGAGATCCGCAACCAGCTCGCCGCCTTGTCGCGCGTCTTGCACCAACAATCGGTGGAGGACAACAGCGCCTCCAGCACCAAAGACGCCGATATTTTGGCCGTGCAGGTGCAGGGTGGTCGCGCCTGTGTGAACCTGGCCATGGTGCGCGGCGGCCGCCACTTGGGTGACCGGCCGTACTTCCCCACCCACGTGGACGACGCCACGGCGCTGACCGCCGAAGAGGCCGAAGAGCGCGAGGCCGGGCCCACGCCCGAGGTGTTGGTGCTCGAAGCCTTCATCGCCCAGCACTACATCGACGCGCCCGTGCCGCCGCTGCTGGTGCTCAGCCACCCGGTCGACAAGCTGCTGATCGACACGCTGGGTGAGCAAGCCGGCCACCGCGTGGCCGCGCAGCACCAGCCGCGCGACAACCGCCGCGCCTGGCTCGACATGTGCATCACCGGCGCACAGATCAAGCTGGCGCAGTTGCTGTCGGAAGAAGGCTCGCAGCAAGCGCGCACCCGGGCGCTGGTGGACGCGCTCGATCTGGCGCCCGACGACCTGGCCAAGTTCCGCATCGAGTGTTTTGACATCAGCCACACCGCGGGCGAGGCCACGCAAGCGTCCTGCGTGGTGTTCGAGGAGCACAAGATGCAAAGCGCGCAGTACCGCCGCTACAACATCGAAGGCATCACCGGCGGCGACGACTACGCCGCCATGCGCCAGGTGCTGATGCGCCGCTACAGCAAGCTGACCGAGGCACTGCAAAAAGACAAAGAGGCGGGCACCGTGAGCACCGCGTCCAGCGCCCGCATGCCCGATCTGGTGCTGATTGATGGTGGCCGCGGCCAGGTGAGCATGGCACGCGAGGTGTTCACCGAGTTGGGCATCGACTTGGCCCGCATCGTCGGCGTAGAAAAAGGCGAGGGCCGCAAGGTGGGCCTGGAGGAGCTGGTGTTTGCCGATGGCCGCGAGAAGGTCTATCTCGGCATGGACTCGGCCGCGCTGATGCTGGTGGCGCAGATCCGCGATGAGGCGCACCGCTTTGCCATCACCGGCATGCGCGCCAAGCGTGCGAGCGTGCGCACCGGCGGCAGCAAACTCGAAGACATTCCCGGCGTGGGCCCGCGCAAGCGCGCGCGCCTGCTGCAGCGCTTTGGCGGCGTGCGCGGGGTGGGGCAGGCCAGCGTCGAAGACCTGGTCACCGTCGAAGGCATTTCCAAAGACTTGGCAGAGGAGATCTACCGTGCGCTTCATTGACGACAACGCGGCCCACAAAGCGGCTGCTGGCGGGGCTGACGAATGCGCTGACGAATGCGCTGACCGCGGCGCAGACCGAGGCGCGAATGCGCACACCGGCGCCGTTGCGCAGGCGCTTCGCGGCTCGTCGCTTTGGCGCTGGGCCACGCTCGGCGCCGCCTTGCTGGTCACGGCCTGCGCCCACCGGCCACCGCCCGCCGTGCCCGCACCGCCGCCCGGTGGCGCCGAGGGTGGGCGCGCGGTGCCCATGCCCGGCTCCGTCGGTTCGTCCGCCAAGCCCGTGGCCCGTCCCGGCGCCCATGGCAACGCGAGCACTGCCAGCGTCTTGCCCCTGCCACCGCCCGGCCCGGTGCGCAGCATGGACGAGTTGCGCCAGCAGGCCGCGCGCCGCATGGTGGCCGCCAACCCCGACCTCACCTACACCAAACGCCCACCCGAGATTCTGTTGGCCATTCCGGTGCTGGAGATCGAGTTGAATGTGGACGGCAGCATCCGCAAGATCGACGTGCTGCGCCATCCCAGCCAAGCGCACGACACCACCCAGTTGGCCATCGATGCTGTCAAACGTGCGGCGCCGTTTG
>JBEAOO010000296.1:0-5894 GCA_041164825.1 Pseudomonadota bacterium
GGGGGCGGCAGCGACGAGGCTGGCTGCGGCCAGCAGCAGCGCGCTGACGCGGCGCCAGCGGTGGGTGCGGATGGATGACATGACGGGGCTCCCTGGCTCTGCGGTGATGTGGCCGCGCACGGTGGCGCGGCGACACTTTAACCAGCCCGGGTGGCCGCTCTTACGCGCGCTGCGCGTGCTGCCATCAGCGGGGGCTTTTGGCCGCGGCGGCCAAGGCAGCCACGGCAGCTGCGGCGCGCAGCTTGTCTTTTTTGCTCGGGCGCGCGCCTTTGATGCCGCCGTTCGGGTCGCGCCCGGTGGGGGCCGGGGTGAATGCTGTGGACTCGGGCAAGGCGGTGGGCTCAAAGCCTGCCACCTGCTCGCGCGGCACGCGCTGGCCCTGGGTCTTCTCGATCAGGCGGAAGTGGGCTTCGGTGTCGGCGCTGATGAAGCTCACGGCCAGGCCGTGTTCACCGGCACGACCGGTGCGGCCGATGCGGTGCACGTGGTCGGCGGCCGAGCGCGGCAGGTCGTGGTTGACGACCACCGGCAGGTGCGAGATGTGGATGCCGCGCGCGGCCACGTCGGTGGCTACCAGCACCTGCAGCCGCGAGGCCTTGAACTCGGCCAGCACATGGGCACGGGTACCCTGGCTGACCTCGCCGTGGAAGGCCGCGGCCTGGATGCCGGCGCGCTGCAGCTTGTGCGCCACCAGCTCGGTGGCATAGCGCGTGGCCACGAACACCAGCACGCGCGGCCAGCCTTCGCTCTGAATCAAATGGCGCAGCAGCGGCGTGCGCAACGGCGCATCGACCTCGATGGCGCGCTGCGTGATGTCGGGTGCTTCGGTCGCAGACGCGGGCACGTCGATGCGCACCGGGTCGACCAACAGGTCGTCGGCCAGCGCTTGCACCGCCGGCGGGAAGGTGGCCGAAAACAGCAGCTGCTGGCGGCGCTCGGGCAGCAGCGCGAGCACGCGGCTGAGCTCGTCGCCAAAGCCGGCGTCGAGCAGGCGGTCGGCTTCATCCAGCACCAGCGTGTTCACCTGCGACAAGCGCAGCGCGTTGTGCTGCACCAGGTCGAGCAGGCGGCCGGGCGTGGCCACGACGATGTCGGCGCCGCCGCGCAGCCGCATCATTTGCGGGTTGATCGACACGCCGCCAAACAGCGGCAGGATTTTGAGCGGTTCGCCCAGTGCATCGGCAAAGCTGCGCAGCGTCTCGGCCACCTGCGTGGCCAGCTCGCGCGTGGGCACCAGCACCAGGGCGCGCAGCGTGCGGCCGCGGCCCGAGCCTGCCGTGGACGCGCTCAGCAGCTGCTGCAACAGCGGCAGCGCATAGGCGGCGGTCTTCCCCGAGCCGGTTTGCGCCTGGCCTTGCAGATCGGCCCCGCGCAGCACAGCGGGGATGGCCGCAGCCTGGATGGGTGTGGGCGCGCCATAACCGCGCTGCGCCACGGCGTGAACAAGGGCGGGCACAAGGCCAAGGGCAGCGAAAGTCATGGGCATCAAGCAAAAACCAGCCCCGTGGGCCGGAGGAAGCGCCACCAGGCGGGCGCCAAACCAGAGCGCGCGAGTCTAGTGCAGTGGCCGGCTCAGTGTCTGGTGCACTGCGCGCGGCATGTGCTGCGCCCATCCCTGCGGGCGGCTGGCTGCGCATGGGCAAACGGCCGCCGCCCCTGCTACATTCGCGCCCATTCCAACCGCGTGACGCGACCGAGTGCAGGACGCCGACACGCGAAACCGTCATCCACCAGGGAAGCCCACACCATGTCCGTTGTCTCCGTTCGTCCCCGCGCCGCCGCCTCTGTGCTGCTGCTGGCACTGCTCGCCGCCTGCGGCAAACAAGGCGTGGAGCTGGGCCAGGGTGGCTCCATCGTCTCGGGCTCGGGTGGCACGGCCGGCGCGCAAAACGCGGCCAAAGAACTGCAAAAGTGCGATTCTCCGGTGGCCGTGGTCTCGCTGGTGGAGAACCAAGGCGGCTACGTGGGCATCGGCCACAACGGCCTGCCCGAATCACCGCTGCCACTGGTGCGGGTGATCATGCAGCAGAGCGGCTGCTTTCGCATCATGGACCGCAACGCCGGCCTGAACGCCACCGTGCGCGAGCAAGAGCTCAAGGACAAGGGCGTGCTGGCGGCCGACGGCAATTTGCAAAAGGGCAAGGGCATCATGGCGCAGTACAGCGTGGTGCCGAGCCTCACCTTCTCGGAGCAAGACGCGGGGCGCCAGATTGGCGGCATCTTGGCCAAGATCCCGGTGCTCAATGTGTTTGCCGGCGCGGCCGAGCAGGTGAAGCTCAAAGAGGCGCAAGTGGTGCTGCTGTTGACCGACAACGAGACCACCGAGCAGCTCTCGTCGGCCACGGGTGCGGCGCGCACCACCGACCTCGGCCTCGGCGGCCTGGCCATTGGCGGCGGCGGGGGCATGGGCGGCATGGGCTGGAGCAACACCAACGAAGGCAAGGTGATCGCCGCGGCCTTTTTAGACGCCCACAACCAGTTGGTGACACAAGTGCGCACGCTGGCGGCCAAACAACTGCCACCGCCGGTGGCCACGAAAAAGGGCGGCTGAGCCGCCCTCAGCCGCACCGCAGTGCGCGGCGCTTACCTGAGTGAGCTCTGCCGCACCACCAGCTCCAGCGGCAGGGTGCGCGGCAGCGCCGGGGTGCCGGCAATCAGCTCCAACAGCGTGTCGACAATGGCCACGCCGGCCTGCACGATGGGCTGGCGCACGGTGGTGAGCGGTGGGTCGCTGTGGCTGGCCCACTCGATGTCATCAAAGCCCACCACCGCCACCTGCTGCGGCACGGCGCGCTGGTGCAGGCGCAGCACCTGCAGCGCCGCCATGGCCAGCACATCGCTGCAGGCAAACACGGCGTCAAAGGGCACGCCCTTGTCGATCAAGGCATTGAGCGCCGCCCCGGCCTCGGGCGCAGCAAAGGGCGTGGGCAGCAGCAGCGCCGGGTCGCCCGCCATGCCGGCCGCGGCCAGCGCTTGCTGGTGGCCTTGCAGGCGCAGCGCCACCTCGGGCAAGCGCGGGTCGCCCATGAAGACAATGCGTTTGCAGCCGCGCTCCAGCAAATGGCGCGTGGCCAGGCGGCCGCCCGAGATGTTGTCGGAGCCGACGCTGCAATAGTGCTGCTGCGTCATCTGCCCGCCCCACACCACCAGCGGCACCTGCCGCTCGGCCAAGCGGTTGAGCTGTTCGTGGTGCTCGCCTTGGCCGATCAACACCACGCCGATGGCCTGGCCGCTGTCATAGAGCCGGCCGGCACCACTGAGCTCATCGTCGTTGATGCGCGAGAGCAGCATGTCGTAGCCGCGCTCGGTGAGCGCATCGGCCAAGCTGCCCAGCATGGTCAGGTAGAACGGGTCGGACACCTGCTGGCGCGAGCGCGGGTCGTACGGAATCACCACCGCCACGGTGCGGTTCTGCCGCGTGCGCAGGTTTTTGGCGCCGAGGTTGACGGTGTAGTTGAGCTGCTGCGCCAGTGCGGCCACGCGCTCGCGGGTTTCAATGCTGACCTCGGCGCTGCCATTGAGCGCACGCGACACCGTGGCCACCGACACGCCGGCCAGGCGCGCGAGGTCGGCCATTTGCACCCGGCGGGCGGGCTGAACGGGCGGCGGTGACGGCGGTGGCGGTTTGCGGGTGGACACGGTGGCGGTTGGGCAGGGGAGGTGGCGCGGCGCCAAGAATGCCCTGGCGCCGGGGCGGATTGTGCAACGCGCCCGCGCCGCCCGGCCCGGCTTGACCGGACAATGCGGCGCATGAAAACCCGCACCCACCTCCGCACCCTGCCCTGGCTTCTTGCGTGGCGGCAACGTGCATGGCGGCGCCCTGCCGGGTTGACGCTGAGCACCGCCCCCCTGCTGGCGCTGTGTCTGCTGGGCACCCCGGCCCCCGCCCAGGCGGCCAGCGTCGAGACCTCGCCGCCCTCATCAGCGGCCGAGGCCGCCGCCCTGCCGCGCCCACCGGGCCGGCCGCGCATTGGCCTGGTGCTCTCGGGCGGCGGCGCGCGCGGGCTGGCCCATGTGGGCGTGCTCAAGGTGCTGGAGCGGCTGCGGGTGCCGGTGGACGTGGTGGCCGGCACCTCCATGGGCGCCATCATCGGCGGGCTGTATGCCAGCGGCATGAGCGCCGAAGAGCTCGACCGCGAGTTGCGCAAGGTCGACTGGAACAACCTCTTCAACACCCGCGTCGACCGCCAAGAACTCTCGCAACGGCGCAAGGAAGAAGACTTCGAGATCTCGCCCGTGATCGAGATCGGCATGCGCAATGGCGAACTGCGGGCACCGTTGGGCGCGCTCTCGGGCCGGGGCCTGGAGACCCTGCTGCGCCGCTACACGCTGCCGGTGCGCGACATCAACGACTTCGATGCCCTGCCGCTGCCTTTTCGCGCCGTGGCCACCGACATGGAAAACGGCCAAACCCTGGTGCTCGGCCAAGGCGATTTGGCGCTGGCGCTGCGCTCGAGCATGAGCGTGCCGGGCGTGTTCTCGCCCACCGAGAGCGACGGTCGCATCCTGGGCGACGGTGGTTTGGTCAACAACGTGCCGATCGACGTGGCACGCGCCATGGGCGCCGACCGGGTGATCGTGGTCAACATCGGCACGCCGCTCGCGGGCCGCGAGGCGTTGGCCTCGGTGGCGGGCTTGAGCGGGCAGATGATCAACATCCTGACCGAACAAAACGTGCAGCGCAGCCTGGCCACACTGCGGCCGGGCGATGTGTTGATTTCGCCTGACCTGGCCAAGCTCACCTCGGGCGACTTCAACAAGGCCGGCGAGCTGATGGACCGCGGCCAGGCCGGCGCCGAGGCGCTGACGCAGCAACTGGCGGGCTGGGCCATCAGCGACACCGACTACGCCCGTTGGCGCGAAGCGCGCAGCCGCCCACCCACGGTGCCCACCAAGCTGGCGCAGGTGCGCTACCAAGGCAGCGAGATCACCCACCCCGAGCGTTTTGCCGCGCTGATGGCCTCCAAACCCGGGCAGGTGTTTGACACCGCCACCGCCGAGCGCGACGCCCGCCGCCTGGCCTCCACCGGCGACTACGAGCGCGTGGACTACCTGCTGGAGCACCGGGCTGATGGCGATGGCCTGGTGTTTGACCTGGAAGACAAGCCCTGGGGCCCGCACTACTTCCGCATCGGCCTGGACCTGAGCACCGACTTCAACGGCCGCGGCGACTTCAACGTCAAGATCAGCCACAACCGCCACTGGCTCGACGAGGCCGGCACCGAGTGGCGAAACCAGGTGCGCATCGGCCAATCGCCGCGCTGGTCCACCGAGCTGTACCACCCGCTGGCGGGCAAACTGGGCTCGGCCGACGACTGGTTTGTCTCGGCCCACGCCGACATCGAACGCCAGGCGATCGCCGTCTACAACAGCCAGTCGGGCTTGGAACGCGGGCGCTTTTTGCGCACCAATGCGGCCACCGGCATCGACCTCGGCCAGCCTTGGGCCGAGCTGGGCGAGCTGCGCCTGGGCGTGGAGCACCTGCTGCTGCGCAACGAGCCGCAGCTGCTGAGCAGCGACTACACCGGCCCGAGCGACGCCACCAGCCTGCGCGAAACCGGGCTGCGCGCACAACTCGTGATCGACCAGCTCGACTTCGCCAACTTCCCGCAACGCGGCTACCGCGCGCAGCTGATGGGCATCAGCGGCTACCGGCGCGAGGCCACGCAGGCCGGCGGCGCCACGCGCTACAACCGGCTCGACCTGCAAGGCACCCGCGTGGGCACCTGGGGCGCCCACACGCTGAGTGCGCTCGGCCGCCTGCAATTGGCCGACCAGCCCGGCGTGGGCACGCTGGGGCGCTACACGCTGGGCGGCTTCCACCAGCTCTCGGGCTACCAGCCGGGGCAGATCGACGGCAACGCACTGCTGTTTGGCCGCCTCACCTACTACCG
>JBEAOO010000297.1:0-27637 GCA_041164825.1 Pseudomonadota bacterium
GCTTGATCATCGCGGTGAGCGCGCCCCACACCTTGTCGGTCACCCCCATCACGCGGCCTTTCGCTGCAAGGCGGCGGTGCTGCTGGCAGCGCGCTTGGCCGGGGTTTTGGCCGGCGCTTTCACGGCCGCAGCCTTGGCGGGTTGGGCCGCTGCCGCCTCCATGGCGGCGATGCGTGCATTGCTGGCCAAGATGTAGTCGAGTGCCTCGTCAATGGCCGAGCCGGCGTTGTCGGCCGCTTGCTTGGCCGCATCGGCCAGCGCATCGAGCGCATCCCCTTCGTCGTCGGCTTGGTAGGCAAACGCGCCGCGGCGCATCAGCTCCGAGACCGGCAGGTCCAGGCGCTTGGCCTTGTCGGCGATGGCTTTTTTGTCCTGCGGCGTGGCCTGGACCACGATGCGTTCAACGGCAGCAGACATGGGATGGAACTCCGGGGCGCCTGAGGGCGGGGTATGGACAGTGTATGTACATGGTCGGCGCTGTCAAGCGCTTGGCCGCGGCACCTGCCCCAGCCCCAGCCTTCACTTCGCCCGCGTTTCCCCATACAGCATCAGCAGCGCGTTGCTGACCTTGTAGCCGCTCACGCCCATGGCGCTGTCGCTGCGCTGGACCTGCAACGTGCCGTGCACCCACACCGGGGTCATCACGGTCAGGCTGGGCAGGGGCTTGGTGGTTTGCACGTGGATGATCTGGTTGGCCGGCGGTGGGGGGCTGTGCACGCAGCCGCCGAAGTAGGGCACCAGCAGAAACTCGCGCAGGCCGGCGCTGCCGTCGTCCAGCGGCACCACGAAACCGGGGATGCGGATGGCCTGGCCGGCCAGGGTGTTGACGAGCGGCGCGTTGTCCCAGGCGGCGCGCATCTCGCGCAGCAGGGCGTCGGCGCGCGGGTCGCTGTCTTTGAGCTTGCTGAGGTCGGTGGCGCGAAAGCGCTTGAGCGGGTCCCAGTCCTTGGGCACCAGGGCGTCCCAGCTGATCTCTTTGTAGGCGCCTGGGTTGATGACCGGTGCGGGCGAGGCGGCGAGTTTGTCGCCGAGCTTGTACTGGATGGGCGCAGAGAGCTTGGGTGTGGCGTCGAGTGCCCACGCGGCGCGTGGCAGGGCAGCGGCACACAGGGGCAGCAGCAAGTGGCGGCGGTTGAGAGCGGGGTGTGTCATGCAGAGACCTGTTCAAACTTTGGCGATCAGACCATCGGCCAATGACAGGCGGTAGGCGCGCCAGCCCGGCACCAGGCTGGCGAGTGCGCCCACGGCCAGCAGCGCGGCGGCGAGTTGCCATTGAGACGCGCCGGGCGCGCCCAAGTTCAACACGATGCCGGTGTGCGCCTGCAGCACCGGCCCGCCCAGGGCGATGGCGAGCCACAGTGCCACAGCGCCCAGCAGCACGCCGCCGAGGGTGAGCAGCAGGCCTTCCAGCGCCAGCAGCGCGAACACATGGCGCGGCCCGGCGCCCACGGCGCGCAAGATGGCCAGCTCGCGCCGGCGCTCGTTCAGCCCGGCCAGCACCACCGCCACCAGGCCTACCAGGCTGACGCTGGCCACCAGGGCCGACATCAGCAGCAGCGCCTGCTCGACGCCGCCCAGCACCTCCCAGAGCTGGTCCAGCGCCACCCCGGGCAGCACGGCCTGCAGCGGCTCGGCCTCGAAGTCGGATGCCCAGCGCTGCACCCGGAACACCGCGGCGCGGGTTTTCAGGCCCACCAGCACGGCGGTCACCGTCTGCGGCTGGAGGCTGAACTTCTGCACTTGGTCGGCCGGGACCACCAGGCCGGGCAGCGGCGCGCCGCCCTGCCAGTCGAGGTGGATGGCCTCGATGGCCTCCAGGCTGATGTGGACGGTGCGGTCCACCGGCGTGCCGGTGGCTTGCAAGATGCCGCTGATGGTGAAGGGCTTGTCGGCGTGCTCCGCACCGAGCAGGCCGCCGCTGCCGTGGCTGAGGGTGATGCGGTCACCGAGATGCAGGCCGCGTTGGCGCGCCACCTCGGCGCCCAGCACGGCCTCGAACAGGCCGGCATTCAAACGCCCTTGGGCCAGGCGCAGCGATTGGTGGTCGCCGTGCTGGAAGTGGGCAAAGTAGCTGCCGGTGGTGCCGAGCACCGGGAAACCGTGGAAGGAGTCGCCCAGCGCCAGCGGCGCCGTCCAGGCCACGGCGGGGTGGCGGGCCAGGGCCTCGGCGCTTTGCCAGCGCATGTTGTTCGTGGCGTTGCCGATGCGGAACACCGCGTACAGCATCAGCTGCACCGGGCTGCTGCGGGCGCCGACGATCAGGTCGGTGCCCGACACCGCTTGGCGAAAATTCTGCCGCACGTCGCCGCGCACCCGCTCGATGCCGAGCAGCAAAAAGGTGGCCAGGGCGATCGACAGCAGGGTCAAGGAGAGCACGAAGCGCCGGTTCCAGGCGCTGCGCAGGGCGACGGTCCAGAGGGCGTTCATGCGCTGGCCTCCTGGGCGCTCGCGGCGGCGCGGTTCACCTCGGGCAAGGCGAGGTGGCGCGGGAAGCGCGTGGCCAATCGTTGATCGTGGCTGACAAAGAGCAAGGCGCTGCCGGCGCTGCTGCACGCGCCTTGCAGCAGGTCCATGAACTGGCTGCGGCGTGCTTCGTCGAGCGCGGAGGTGGGCTCATCGGCCAACACCAGCGCGGGCTGGCCCATCAGCGCCCGGGCGGCGGCCACGCGCTGCTGTTGGCCCACCGACAGCGTGCTGGCCGGGCGCACCCACAAGTCGCTCGGCAGACCCATGGCCGCGAGCCAATGGGCGACGGCCTGTGCGGCGCCGCCGTGGCTGGCGGTGGCGCGCTGCGCCCGGGCGCGCGAGAAGCGGCAGGGCAGCATCACGTTGTCGCGCACCGAGAGGTAGGGCAGCAGGTTGAACTGCTGAAACACGATGCCGAGTTGATCGGCGCGCCAGGCATCGCGGCGTGAGCTCGGTACACGCGCCCAATCGAGGCCGTTCACGGCCACACGGCCTTGTTGGGCGATGAGCACACCGGCCAGCAGCGACAACAAGGTGCTTTTGCCGCAGCCGCTGGGGCCATGCACAAACACCTGCTCGCCCGCCTGGAAGTGCAGGGCGGGGATGTCGAGCGTGTCTTGCGCAGCGCCCGGCCACCGAAAACGCAGGCCATCGATGGCCAGCAAGGGCGGGCCGGCGGGCTCGGCGGACATCACCAGCGCAGTTGCCGTTGGGTGCCGCTGAGCACCTGCTGCGATTGCCCACGCGGGGTGGCCAGCTGCACGGTGATGCGGCGGATGCCGGGGAAGGCGTCGGCCAGTTTCACCGTCAGCGTGCGCAGCGCCTGCGGATGCTGGCAGGCGTAGCTCAAGCTCGCGTCGAGGTCGGCGTGGCCTTCGTGGCCCGCCTCTGGGGGCGCTTGGGTGCGCTCGCCCAGCAAGGCGGCGGGCAAAGCGGCGGAGGCCAGGCTCACGGTGCGCACGCTGCAGCCGGCTTCCGTGTTGGCAACAAACAGGGCGCCGCTGCGCAGGCGTTGGGCCAGGGTGCGCACGGCTTGGCGCTGGGCGTCGCTGCGCGGGGCGTGCTCAAAGCCGATCAGGTTGTCGAGCGGCGATTCGAGGTCGAGCGTGAAGCCCGCGCCTTCCACGGCCAGCGCCAGGGTCAATGCGCCGTGTTCGTGGGCGGGCTCGGCCTGCGTGAGCACTGGCGCCAACAGGGCTGTGGCGCAGGCGAGCAGGCGGGCCAGCAGGCGGGCAATGCGAAGACGTGCTGCCATGACAGGTGATCGGCGGTGGCCGAGTTCAGTTGTGGTGGGAGTGGTCGTGATCGTGGCCTGTCCCACGCGGGCTCTTGTCGGCCCGTGTGGTTGGCAAGCCGCTGCAATCGGCACACAGGCCAATCAGTGTGATGTCATGCCGCGCGACGCTGAAGCCTGGGGGCGCGAGGTGGTCGATGTTGCCGGGGCAGGCGTGGATGTCGAACACCCGGTCGCAGCCTGTGCAGTGAAAGTGGTGATGGTGGCCGTGGGTGGCACCCTCGTAGCGCGGCGGTTGTCCCGGCAAGACCACGGCTTGCAATTGCCCCTCGTCTTGCAACTGCTTGAGGTTGCGGTAGACGGTGGCGATGCCGAGTGTGGGGATGGCCTGTTGCGCAGCAATCAGGATTTCGGCCGGCGACAGGGGGCGGCCTGCCTGGTCGACGGCGCTGCGGATGGCATCACGTTGGCGGGAGCTTCGTTCCATGGTCGGCGGTGGGGCTGTGTGTGCAGAGTCGCAGTTTATTGCTTATGATAATGATATTGCATTATCAATAAAAACACATCGCCCATGTCTGAGGCTTTCCACTCCACCTTGCCGACCCCAGAGCCGCCCACGTTGGGCGGCCATACCTCGGGCGGCGCCAGCGGCGCGGCCGCTGGCGCGCTGTCTTTGCTGGGCCATGCCCATGACCACGCCGTACCGGGCCATGCCCACGAGCACGGGAATTCCCACACTCACGGGCACGCACACGCAGCGGTCAAGGGCTCGGCCAGCGCCTTGCACCACACCATCGTCTTCCCTGCCCAACCGGCGATTGGCGTGTTGATGTGGAGCGTGGCGACGCGTTTGGTGTGGGTGGCGGGCTTGTTGCTGCTGTTGGCTGGCGCCACCGCCTGGGCGCTGAGCGGAGCCGGCGCATGAGCCCGCACCGCATTGTTCGCCCGCCCGCCATCCGCGTGCAGGACCTGACGCTGAGCCACCGCGGCCACCCGGCGGTGCATCACCTCAGTGGCAACTTCGCGGCCGCCTCACTCACCGCCGTGATCGGCCCCAATGGCGCGGGCAAAAGCACCTTGATGCAAGGCCTGATGGGCCACATCGTGCCCACCACTGGCAGCGTGGAGATGGCGCCCGAGTTGCGCGCGCGCTGCGCTTACTTGCCGCAGCAGAGCGAGGTCGACCGCAGCTTCCCGATCAGCCTGCTGGACGTGGTGCTGATGGGCCACTGGCGCGCGCTGGGCTGGTGGCGTGGGGTGACGGCGGCGCAGCGCTCGCAAGCCACCGAGGCTTTGGCGGCGGTGGGTCTGAGCGGGCTGGAGGCGCGCCAAGTGGGCGAGTTGTCGGTGGGGCAGTTTCAACGCCTGCTGTTTGCGCGCGTGCTGTTGCAAGACGCACAGCTGATCTTGCTCGACGAGCCCTTCAACGCGATTGATGCGCGCACCACCGACGATCTGCTGGCGCTGGTGCAGCGCTGGCACGCGGAGGGCCGCACGGTGATTGCCGTGCTGCACGACTTGGCGCAGGTGCGCGCGGTGTTTCCGCAAACGCTGCTGCTCGCCCGCGAGGGCGTGGCTTGGGGGCCAACCGCCGAGGTGCTGCAGGCCGAAGCGCTGCAGCGCGCGCGCCAACTGGCCTCGGTGTGGGACGAACACGCGCCCATGTGCGAACGGAGCGTGGCATGAGTGCGCTGCAACTGGTCAACGAGGTGTTGCTTCAGCCTTTTGCCGAGTTTGGCTTCATGCGCCGCGCGCTGGTGGCGTGTCTGGCGCTGGGTCTGGCTTGTGGCCCGCTGGGCACGATGCTGGTGTTGCGCCGCATGAGCCTGGTGGGCGATGCGATGGCGCATGCGCTGCTGCCCGGCGCGGCGCTGGGCTACTGGCTGGGCGGGGCCACGCTGGGGGCGATGAGCTTGGGCGGCTTTGGCGCCGCACTCGGCGTGGCCGCGCTGGCCGGCGGCGTGGCGCGCTGGACGCGCCAGCGCGAGGACGCGAGCTTTGCCGCGTTCTATTTGATGGCGCTGGCCGCAGGCGTGATGCTGATGTCGGTGAAGGGCAGCCAGGTGGACCTGCTGCACCTGTTGTTCGGCAGCGTGCTGGCGGTGGACGACGCCTCGCTGGGGCTGGTGGTGGGCGTGACGAGCGTGAGCCTGCTGCTGCTGGCGCTGCTGTGGCGGCCGCTGGTGGTGGAGAGTTTTGACCCCGGCTTTTTCCGCGCGGTGAGTGGCCACGGTGCCGTGGTGCACCAGCTGTTTTTGGCGCTGGTGGTGGCCAATCTGGTGGCGGGTTTTCAGGCCCTGGGCACGCTGATGGCGGTGGGCTTGTTGATGCTGCCGGCGATTGCGGCGCGCTTTTGGGTGAGTGGTGTCGCGGCGCAGTCGGTGGTGTCGGCGTTGATCGCCGCATTCAGCGGGCTGGCCGGTTTGCTGCTGTCGTACCACGCCAATGTGCCGTCGGGCCCGGCCATCGTGCTGTGCGCGGGGGCGGTGTATGTGGCTTCGCTGTTGCTGGGTGCGCGCGACAGCGTGCGCGCCCGGAGATTCAATCTGACCCACCACAGGATTGCATGATGACCTCATTGACGCTGAATCGACGCCACCTCATGCTCGCCACGGCCTTGGCCTGCGGCGCCACCAGCACTCAGTCCGCTGACGCGCCACTGCGTGTGGTGGCCACGTTCTCCATCCTCGCCGACATGGTGCGAGAGGTCGGTGGTGACGCGGTGGCGGTGCATGCCCTGGTGGGGCCTGATGCCGATGCGCACGTCTATGAGCCCACGCCGGCCGATGTCAAGCGTCTGGCCGGGGCCGATCTGGTGCTGATGAACGGCCTGGGTTTTGAGGGCTGGATACAGCGCTTGGTGACGTCGTCTGCCACACGCGCCCCAGTGGTCACGGCCACGCAGGGCATCACGCCACGCCAAGGCGGTGAGCACGGCCATGACCCGCATGCATGGCAAAGCCTGGCCAACGCTGTCACCTGCGTGAACCGCATTCGAGACGCGCTGATCGCAGCGCGGCCGGCCCAGCGCCCCATGTTTGAGCGGCGAGCCAGTGCCTACCAAGCGACGCTGGCCGCTGTGGATGCCGACGCCCGCGCCCGGTTTGCCGCGCTCACGCCTGCGCAGCGTCGCGTCGTGACATCGCACGACGCATTTGGATATTTCGCGGCACGCTATGGCCTGACCATGCTGGCCCCGCAGGGCTGGAACACCGAGAGCGAACCCTCGGCGGCCGATGTGGCGCGCATCGTGCGCCAGTTGCGTCAGCAAAAAGCCAGCGCGCTGTTTGTGGAGAACATCAGCAATGCACGACTGATCGAGCGCATCGCCAAGGAGTCGGGTGCGGTGGTCGGTGGCACGCTGTATTCCGATGCGCTGTCGGCCCCCGGCACTGCCGCCGACACCTACGCCAAGATGATGGCGCACAACGTGAACACGCTGCTGGCGGCGTTGCAGCCACAGAACGCGGCGCGTTGAGCGGTGCGCGCCGCTGAGCCGCGCGTGGGATCGGTGGACGGGCAGGCGCCGCCCTGAAGCGTGAGCGGCTGAGTGCCTGTGGAGCGCCCGGGCGCGCTCAGTGCGCACGCCGGGCCCAGTCAGCGCTGCCGAGAAATGGCTCAGGGAAGCCGCCGCAAACGGCGTGTCCCTGAGTCTCAAGCGCTTGGCTGATTTGCCGGACTTATTTGCCCGGCTTGCCGCTCGGCTTGGCGCTGGCATCAGCCTCGGCGGCGGCGCTGGGCAGGCGGCCGGCTTGCAGCACTTGCTGCAGGGCCGCTTGCATGGCCGACTGCGGCAGGGCTTGGGCGCGGGCCGGGGCGGCCGAAGCGTGCGGCTGGCGCTGCGCGTCGTTGAACTCCGGGCGCGGGCCACGCGGCGGGCGGTCCGCCATCGGGCGGTCGCTGCCGCCATCGCGTCCACCGTCGCGGCCGGGGCGACCGCCGGGGGCGCCACCGTCACGGCGCGGGCCTCGGTTGCCACTTGCATTGCCGCCAGCGTTGCCCGCGCCGCTGTGGCTCGGCGCGCCTTCACGGCGTGGGCCGCGCGGGCCGCGGGCGGCATCACCTTCTCGGGCAGGGCGTGGCGGGCGTGCCGCACGTTGAGCTGCATCAGCTTCGCTCGCGTCACCGGGGGCTGCGGGTGCGGTGCCGTCAGCGGCAGCAGGGGCAGCAACGCGCGGTGCGCCGCGGACTTCACCACGGCCGTCTCCACGCGCCGGGCGGCCACTGCCACGCGGGCCACGGTCGCGCTCGGGGCGCTTGGGCGCGGCAGCGCGCTCATCGGCTTCGCGCTGGGCGGTGGCCAGCAGACCGTCGAGCGCGTCTTCAGCCACACCTTTGGCGGCGCAAAACTCGTCGCGCGGCAAGGTGTTGGCCTGGAACTCGCGCAGCAGGGTGGCGCGGTTGCGGCGCTCTTGCTGCTCTTGTTCGCGGCGGCTTTGTTGCAGTGTGCGGCGGCGAGCGAGCTCGTCCACGGCGGCCTGGCGGTGCTCATCAAGCAGCTCAGCGGCCTCGGCGCCGTCGAGGTCGTAGCGGTGCGTGGCTTGCACCAGCGCTTGCAAATAGCTGTGGGTGCCGGTGTAGCGGCGCAGGAAGGCCGACAGCACTTGTTTGGTGAAGACACCCGGCACTCGCTCTTGAATGTCGGCCTGGATGCGCAGTTTCAGCGGCTTCGGCGTGCCGCCGAAGAGGGCGGGGAAACGCTCTTTGAGTTGCAGCGCGCAAGCCGCCGGATCGATCTCGGATTGCACTGCGGGCGCCGCGGGGGTGGTGGACATGAAGGTCGAATTCAAAAGCAAGAAGACCTCTATTTTGCCAAGGGTCTGGGGCGAGCGGGAAATTGCCGGTATTGAGGCTGCTGTTTCGCCCCATTCGTGACGCCTGAGTGACATGTTGCAGCCTCATGGGCGGGCTAGACTCGGCGCCCACCCCCGACCCACCCCCAGGAGCACAACCCCCCATGGCCCTCACCTTTGGCGCCTCTCAGCGCGGGTTGATCTGTGGCTACCGTTTTGAGCCCGGGCAGGGTGGGCAAGCCGTGACCTTGGACGAGGCGCTGGATTGGCTGCGCGGGCCGGCCTCGGCGCCCCAACAGCCCGTCAAAGCCGCCGCGCATGCAGCGGCCGACGCGTCCGCGGCCGGCTTCATGTGGCTGCACTTTGACCTCACCGACACCTCGGCCCAGCCGTGGATGCAAGCGCACTTGGCGCTGCCCGAGGAGTTTTTCGAGGCGCTGCGCCAAGGCTCGCGCTCCACCCGCATCGAAGACGCGCAGGACAACCTGATCGCGGTGGTCAACGACGTGGCCTACGAGTTTTCGTTCGACCCGTCGGACATGGCCTCGCTGTGGATGTGCGTGAGCGAGCGGGTGGCGGTGAGCGCGCGTGTGCATCCATTGCGCTCGGTCGACAAGCTGCGCTTGGCGGTGCGCGACGGCGTGCGGTTTGGCTCGTCGGTCGATGTGTTGAACCACCTGATGAACGGGCAGGGCGATGTGCTGGTGCGCATCGTGCGCGAGACCACGCTCAAGGTCGACGGCATCGAAGACAGCCTGCTGCATGGCAAGCTCAAGTACCAACGCTCTGAGCTCGGCCAGTTGCGCCGGTTGCTGGTGCGCTTGCAGCGGCTGCTGGCGCCTGAGCCGGCCGCCTTGTTTCGCCTGCTGCGGCAGCCGCCGCCATGGATCAGGGCGCAGGACTTGGATGAGCTGCGCCAAGCCACCGAGGAGTTCTCGTTGGTGATCCGCGACTTGTCGGCGCTGCAAGAGCGCATCAAGCTGCTGCAAGAAGAAATTGCCGCCCAGGTGAGCGAGCAAACCAACCGCACGCTGTTCACCTTGACCATGGTGACGGTGCTGGCCCTGCCCATCAACATTGCGACCGGCATGTTTGGCATGAATGTCGGCGGCATCCCGCTGGCTGACCACCCGCACGGCTTTCTGATCGTGCTGTTTTTGGTGGGTGTGTTCACGGCGGTGGCCGCGTGGTGGACGTTCCGGCGTTGAGGCTTTCAGCCTTTGGAGGGCTCTCACCTGGGAAGGTTGGAGCGGCATCCGAACAAGTCTTTCAGACAGCATTTGGACAGGCTAAGTAACAGCTGGTACGAGGCGTCAGCGGTCGTTTTTTACACCTGAGAATCCGCCCCGACATCGAGGGCAAATCGCGGCATGCCAGCGCGGCCTTCGAGCAGTGGTGGCGGGCGGGTGACTGGTCCTGCTGCCGGTGTCTGACTCTGCCCAGGCTTGGATCGTCCGCCCATGACTTCTCCCCTTGTATTGACGCCGGCACACGCCTTTAGCGCCGTCGCCGCCTTGCTGCTTGGTGTGCTGATCTGGGGCGCCTCAGGCGCGGTGCAGGCCGCGACCTGGCGCACCTTTGCTGTGGACGATTCGTTGAGCCAAGCGGTGAGTGTGCCCGTGCCATTTCGCTGGCGCAGCCTGGGGCCTAGCCGCACCGGCGAGCCGCCGCTGGAGGCCGTGACCGATGTGCGCGTCGTGCTGAAAACCAGCGCTTGGGTGGGCCTGCCTGCGCGCATCTACATGGTGATGCCGGCGCAGCCCACGGCGCCCACATTGGCGGTGCAATGGTCCACCCGCGGCCTGCTGTTGCCCGGGCGATTGACCGGTGGGCAGCGTCAACTGGTGTTTCAGGGCGCGGTGCCGGCCGCATCGATGCAGGACGCCCTGCATGTGACGGCCTCGGCCTGGCAGGGTGACGCTGCGTCGCCCCAGCGCTTGAACTTCAGCTTTGAGATTGAGGTGCAAACGCCATGAGTGAGTGGGTTGTTGGGCTTGGGCCTTTGGGACGCTGGGGGTCTTTGGCGTCTTTGCCGTTTTGGGCCCGGCGCGTGGCAGCGTTGTGCGCCTGCAGTGCGCTCGCCTTCAGCCCCTTGGCCGAAGCGCAGTTTGCGGCCGCGGTCACGCCGCCGCGCTTCGAGGTTGACGTGCTGCCCGGGCAGGTGTCGCGCCAGGTGCTGGACATTGGTCACGCGCTGCCCGGCACCGGCTTGTACCGCGTTTACACCAACGATTGGCGGCTGTCGCCTGATGGCTCGGTGTCGTTTTTTGACGAGCTTCAAGCAGGCAGCTGCCGGCCCTGGGTGGTGATCGAGCGCGAGGAGATTGCCGTGCCCATGGGGCGCCGCTTGCGCTACCGCTTTGAGATCACGCCGCCCGCCGATGCCCCACCTCAGGAGTGCCGTTTTGCGCTGATGCTGGAGAGCCGGACCCAGGAGGTCAAAACCGGTGAGAACACCTCGTTCCCCATGAACGGGCGCATCGCGGTGATTGTGTACGCACGCGTGGGCGGGGTGGCGCCTGCGTTGAGCTGGGACGCGCTGCAGTGGGCCAAGGTGGACGAACACGACGCGCCGGTGATCCACGTGACCAACGGCGGGCAGGCCACGGGCCGTTTGACGGGGGTGGTGGAAGGGCGCATGGCGGGCGGCGAGGTGTTCGAATTCACGCCCCAGACCTTGCCCATCTTGCCTGGGCAAACCCGGCAGATCGCCTTGATGCGCCATGTGCCCGACGACACCTCGGGTGCCGCTGGGGCAACGCTGCCATCGGGTTCATCGGCGCCCGCGCCCGCGCCGTTGTCGCGCGCCGGTGCCTGGCAATTTCGCGGCGTGCTGGAGTACGGCCGTGCGGGCGAATTGCGCTTGCCGATCGATGCGCCGCTGCAGCCGGCGCGCGGAGCGCCATGAGCTTGGCGCGGATGGGCGGGGGATGGGGGGGGGCCGTGCGCTCAAGTGGCGTCAAGCAGTGGGCGTGGCCGGCGTTGATGCTCGGGCTGTGGGGCGCGATGCCCGCGCTGGCGGCTGGCACAGACACCGGAGCAGGCCAGGCCGCTGCCGCGCGGGCCACGGCGGGCACGGGCATCGCCCCCTATGCCGACCGTGTGATGTTGGACGCCGCACCCCGTTGGGACGACGAGGCCCAGGATGCTGCGCCGTACGACGCGGCCGGCCTGCCCCGCAGCCTGCGTTTTGAGGCTCGCACGGCCCGCTCAAACAGCGATTTCGGCCCGACGCGCTCGGGCTCGGTCAGTGTGCGCGGAGGCTGGGACACGCTCAATCACGGCAGCTTTTCCATCGACGGCTCGGCCCGCTTGTGGGATGAATCGGCCACGGTGCGTGAGCGTGGCGGGGTGTCGTTCTCGCTGCAACAACGCGGCATGCCGTTCAGCGGGGGCTGGTCGGCCTCCAATGCCCTGGGCGTCATTCAAACCTTGAACCCGGTGTCGCCGCTGCTGCCTTCGGCCGTGCTGGTGCCCTCGCGTTTGATCCAGGGCGTGGCCACGCAGTGGCAGCACGAGGGGCAGGGCCTGACGCTGCAATTCAGCGCCGGTGAAACGGGCAGCTACCGCTCGGTGGGGCAGGGCGCGTTTCAGGGCTCGGGCAATGGCGTGATGGGTTGGGGCCTGGCCCTCAAGGGTGGCGGCCGCAGCGGGGCCACCCTGCTGCCCGCCGGCTGGCGCTACAGCGCCTGGGGCAGCCGGGCCACGGGCGGCACCACCACGCTCAACACGGCCTGGGGCGTGATGCCGCGCGAGCCCGCCAGCATGGGTGTGTTGCAGAGCTTGGGCTGGGCCTCTGCGGGGGCGCAGGCGCAAGGCCAGTGGCTGCTCAGCCGCAGTGCCGACAGCGGCGCGCTGGGCGCGGCAGCGGCGTCACGGCAGGCCCGCTTGGGCCTGTGGCTGGATGCCGCCAGCGCGGCGGGCGGTTTGGCGCACCGCTGGGGCGTACACCGTCTGGAGCCCGATCTGAGCTGGCAGGGCGGCGCGGTGAGCGGCAACGCCGTGGGCGGCTACTACCGGTGGTCGCGCTCGGGCCTGCGCACCCAATGGGATGCCCAACTGGGAAGCAGCCGCCCCTTGGATGCCGCGCGCGGTGGCATCAGCGTGCAGCAAGCGGGGCTGTCGGTGCGCCACGCGCTGAGCTCGCAACTGGGGGTGGGGGGCTTGCTGCAGTTCATGGGCGGCACGCGCACGGCCATGCAGCTCACGGGCTACTTGGACGCGCACCCGTCGTGGGCCGATGTGCGATTGCAATCGGGTGCCGAAACCACGTCGGGCCAACTGGCACTGGTGCACGTGGCGAGCGATCAAGCGTGGCGCCTGCCCGGCGACTGGCGTCTGAGCAGTTCACAGGCTTGGAGCACGTCACGCCGCAGCGTGTCGTCGAGCGCGGTCAGCGGCTGGGCGCGCAGCCTGGAGCTGGGGGCGGCTGGCGGCACCGATGTGGGGGCCAGCGTGACGGTGGACGTGTCGGCACGTGCCAGCCTGCCCTTGGCCGATGCCGAGCGTGCCCGGCTGTATCAGCTGAGCGTCAACGGGCAGTGGCATGTCGCCCCGGGCTGGTCGGTGGGCCTCTCGCTGGCACGCTCGCACAGCAGCGGGCTGGCCGCGCCCGAGCTCGCCTCGCCCTTGCCCAGCCTGCCTGGCAGCTATGTGCCCGCCAGTTATGCGGGCCACAGCGCACGTGATGTGTGGTTGAGCCTGCGCTACGACTTTCAGGCAGGGATGGCGTCGCTGCCCTTGGGCGCGGGTGCGCGGGCTGATGGCGGCAGCGGTGCCGTCGAGGGTGTGGTGTTCTTCGACGACAACGGCAACGGCCGCCTCGACGCCCGTGAGGGCCGCGCCGCAGACATCACGGTGGTGCTCGATGGCCGTTACAGCATTCGCACCGATGCGCAGGGCCACTACGAGTTCCCGTTTGTGGCCAGCGGCACCCACAGCCTTCAGGTGGCGTCTGACACCTTGCCGCTGCCTTGGGCGATGCCGAATCCAGACGCCGTGACGGTGGTGGTCCAGCCCCGTGACAGCGCGCGTCAAGACTTTGCCGCGCAGCGCGAGCGGGCGGGTGCGTTGTCGCCCGGTTGGCGTTGAACCGTGTTGCGCTTGGCGTTGCTGTGTGGTCGCCAGAGATGGGGCGCGGGCGGTGGCGAATGGTGATCAGCGAACAGCGAGCGGTGGCCGAACGATTCAGGGGGAGGCGATGGTGATGCGTGCGCGGCCCGTGGCGTCGGGCTCGGCTTGCGCTGCCATTGCGGCCAGCGGGCCGCGGCGGGCTGCGGCTCGGCTGGCCGATGGCGAACTCAACGCACTCGGTGCTGCCGCCGAGGCCGCACCTTGCACCACCAGTGGTCCGCTGTTGCTGCTGGCAAGCCATTGGCCACGCGCGTCGCTGCGCAGGCTGAGCGCAGGCAGCACGGTGATCCTGAAATCCAAGTGCGCCGAGGTCGCCAAGGGGGCACCGGTCGCACCGTCCGTCAACACCGCCGAAGTGCGCTCGGCATCGGCCCAGCAGGGCGCGGCCATGGCGCCGGTAGCGAACAGCAGCAGTGTGACGCGCCAGCGCCATGGCGGGCGCCCGTGCGCTTGCCCGGGCCCTTGTCCATGTCCATGTCCATGTCCATGTCCAAGCTCCTGCGATGCGTGCCGTCGCGAGTTGCTGCCCGCCGCGCCGTGCGGCGTTGCCCGCTCTGGGGCCAAAGAGGTGCGGTTCATGGGGGGTGCGTCAAAGCCGGTCATTCGTGTTCTATCGGCCGAATGTTGGCCAGCTTGATGCACGGGAATTCAGAAAGAAGGCCCTTTCCAACAATCGCTAACACTTGTCACAGTGCATTTGTCGCGGGGCGTGACCACATGCCTGACGCGCTCGCCCGAACCGCTCTCATAATTTTTCGTCACCTCACCGGCCGCCTCGGCCCTGCAGGTTCAACCCGTCACCTCAAAGGGACCTCGACCATGATCCGCACACTCTCGATCCGCTCGGCCTGCGCTGCCACTTCGCTGTTCGCTCTGGCCGCTGTTCCGCTGGCGGCACATGCCGAGTCCAGCTACCAGACGGGTGCCGGGGCGCTCGCCCCCACGGCCCACCTCGACTTCAAAATCACCATCCCGAAGGTGCTGTTCCTGCGTGTCGGTACCGGCACCGACTACACCACGGTCGGCACCATCAACCTCATTGACTTCACGGTGCCTGCTGCCAATGTGGGCGATGGCTCGGTGATCTCCGCATCGGCAGGTGCGGGTGACTTGGGCACGGGCAAGGTGACCGCAAAACTGGTCACCAACGGCGGCGATGTGACCTTCGCCTCCAAGACCACCGGCGCCATGAACAACGGCACCGCCGCTGAGACCATCTCCTACAGCCAGATCGCCACCGCTGTTGCCACCAACACCACCGCCACGGCCTTGACCCACCCGGCCTTGGTCGATGCCGCCGCAGGCACTTCCGTCACCGTCACGGCCGTCAACAAGGTCGTCAACCAAGACGCCAAGTGGACCTTCACCTACCTGAACGCGAATGTGGCGCCAGCCGGCACCTACGGTGGTGTCAACACCAACAACGGCCGTGTCACCTACACCGCCTCGGTGCTGTGACGTGAGTGCGAGCCAGCCCGGGGTGTGGCGTCGATGCGCAGCCGGGCTGGTGCTGCTGGGGGCGGCCTGCGCGCCGCTGCCGGCGGCGGCGTGGGTGCTGACCCTCGCCACGGCCCCGAAGCAACTGTTCCTGGCGGTGGGTGTGGCCACGGCAGGAGCGGCCAATGCCACGATCAACACCGTGTCGGTCACCGTGCCCGCAGCCAGTTTGGGCAATGGTGTCGCCTTGCCCATGAGCAGCGACAGCACGCAAGCCGCCAGCCCTTACGACGGCTACACCGTCTGCACGCCGCCAGCACAGGTCTACATTGGCGCGTCGTACCGCCAGCCCGGCGCGACCACGGGTGCCGCCTCGGCCACGCTCCAGGTCGCGGCGCCTGCCACCCTGAGCAACGGGGTGAATACCATTCCCGTGTCTCAGATCAGCTGGAGCAGCACCGCCATCGGCAATGCTGCTGCGGACATCCCTGCAGGCACCTTCACGGGCAGCACCCAGTTTTTGGCCAATATTGGGCGCAACACCTGGGTGGAAAACTGCTTCACCTACAGCTACGCCAACGCGGCCTTTGTGGCGGCTGGCACCTACACCGGACGAGCGGTCTTCACCCTGCTGGTGCCCTGACCGCAAGATGGTTCACGGCGGCGCCACGGCCGGGCCGCGGCATCACGTGGGCGCCGGCAGCGGCCGGTGGGGGTCGCGGTGCATTGCCGGCACGGGCGCCAGCCGGCACGGGCGCCGGCTGGCGCCCCAGGTATTTGACAAGGCACTGTAAATACATACACTGTTGAAAACAACAGTTTTCACAGGAGTCTTCCCATGATCGTCCAGTACCGCCAGTGCTACCGCCCTGAACCGACCCGCAACGTGCCTGCATGGTTGCGCATGGTGTGGTCTTGGTTGTGACGGCCTGACCGTTCAAGCGCGCCACGGCCCAACCCCGTTCGATCCGGCGGCGATGCCGCCGAATCGCGCCAAACCGCGCCAGATCGTGCCAGAGCTGCAGCGCTCAGGTCACCGGTGCCGGGTTGAACAGCACCAGTGCGTTGTGCAGCTTGTGTTGTTCGGCCCAGGTTTGGCGGCCGCTGGCCACGTCCAGCATCAGCTCAAACAGCGCCCAGCCGGCTTCTTCAATGGTCTGTTCGCCGTCTGCAATGCGGCCGGCGTTCACGTCCATCAGGTCGTGCCAGCGGCGGGCCAGGTCAGTGCGCGTGGCCACCTTGATGACGGGGCATTCGGCCAGGCCGTAAGGTGTGCCGCGGCCGGTGGTGAACACATGCAGGTTCATGCCTGCGGCCAATTGCAGCGTGCCGCAGATGAAATCGCTGGCGGGCGTGGCCGCGTACACCAAACCGCGCTGATCGCGCCGCAGCTTGTCGCCGGGCGAGAGCACATGGCTGATGGCCGAGGTGCCACTCTTGATGATCGAGCCCATGGCCTTTTCAGTGATGTTGGACAGCCCGCCCGCTTTGTTGCCGGGCGTGGTGTTGGCGCTGCGGTCGACGCGGCCGCGGTCGAGGTAGCGGTCGTACCAGCCCAGCTCGCGGATGATGGCTTCGGCCACCTCGGGGTTGGCCGCGCGGCTGGTGAGTTGGTCCACGCCGTCGCGCACTTCGGTGTTTTCGCTGAACATGATGGTGGCGCCTGCGCGCACCAGCAGGTCGGCACAAAACCCCACCGCCGGGTTGGCCGTGACGCCACTGAAGGCATCGCTGCCCCCGCACTGCACGCCCACCACCAGCTCGCTGGCCGGGATGGTCTCGCGCTGGCGTGCGTTCAAACGCGCCAGGTGAGGCCGGGCCGCGCTCAGGATGTGGTCGAGCATCGACGCAAAGCCCACATGCGCGTCGTCTTGCAGGCACACGGTGTCTGGGCCCAGCGCAGCGTCGCGCTCATCTTGAATCGGGAACGAGCCGGGCGGCAGCAGGCGCTCGGGCTGCAGCTTCTCGCAGCCCAGGCTCACCACCATCACCTCGCCGCCAAAGTTGGGGTTGAGCGAGATGTTTTTCAGCGTGCGGATCGGGATCACCGCGTCGGGCGCATCGATGGCCACGCCGCAGCCGTAGCTGTGCTCCAGGCCGATCACATCGTCCACGTTCGGGTAAGCGGGCAGCAGCTCGGCCTTGATGCGCGCCACGGCTTGGGCCACCACACCGGCCACGCATTGCACGGTGGTGGTGATGGCCAGGATGTTGCGGGTGCCGACCGAGCCATCGGCATTGCGGTAGCCCTGGAAGCTGTGGCCGGTGAGCGGCGGCAGCACCGGCGCACTCACGGTGGCCATCGGCAAGCCTTCGAGCGCGCGTGCGGCGGGCATTTGCAGCAAGCGCTCGTGCACCCAGCGGCCGGCCGCAATGGGCTTCAGCGCGTAGCCGATGGGCACGTTGTAGCGCCGCACCACTTCGCCCTCGGCGATGTCGCTGAGCGCCACCTTGTGGCCTTGCGGCACCTTGTCGCGCAGCACCAGGCCCGCGCCGGGCACGCCCTCGGGCAACACGGTGCCCGCGGGCAGACCGCCGTCGTTGGCGACGATGGCGACGTTGTCGTCCGCGTGCATGCGGATGGTCAGGGGCGGGCGCGCGGTGGTCATGGGGCTGCAGTCAGTTCAAGCGGGGGAACACAAGGATCGAGAGGCGGGGCAGGCGCCACCGAGGTCGCGCACTCAGTCGAGCGTGACCTTGCCTTCGCGGGCCACGCGGGTCCATTTGGCGACCTCTTGCTTGTTGTACTCGGCAAATTGAGCCGGCGTGTTGGGGCTGTGCACCAGGCCCAGGCTGTCGATTTTGGCCTTCACATCGGGCTGCGCCAAGATGGCCTCGACCTCTTTGTTCAGCCGCGCCACGATGGGTGCGGGCGTGCCGGCCGGTGCGTAGAGCGCTTGCCAGCTGGCCACGTCAAAGCCGGGCACGCCGGCTTCTTGCATGGTGGGCACGTTGGGCAGGGCGGCGCTGCGCTGCGCGGATGTCACGGCCAGCGCGCGCACCTTGCCGGCCTGGATGTGCGGCAGCGCCACGGTCACGGTCTCGAAGCTGCTGGGGATCTGGTGCGCGATCACGTCCTGGATGGCGGGTGCGCTGCCCTTGTAGGGGATGTGCGAGAGATCGGCCCCGGCCAGCAGCTTGAACAGCTCGCCCGACATGTGCTGCGAGCTGCCTTGGCCGGCGCTGGCGAAGGCGATGCTGTCGGGCTTGGCCTTGGCGGCAGCGATCAGGTCCTTCACGTTTTTGTAGGGCTGGTCGGTGCCCACCAGCAGCACGTTCGAGATGCTGCCCAGCAGGTTCACGGGCGCGAAGTCCTTGAGCGCGTCGTAGGGCATTTTGGGTTTCATCGCCGGGTTGATGGCGTGGCTGGCAATGGTGCCCAGCAGCAGGGTGTAGCCGTCAGCTGGCGACTTGGCCGCGGCATCGGCGCCCACCACCCCGCCAGCGCCCGCCCGGTTGTCAACGATGACGGTTTGCTTGAGTGCGGTCTGCAGCTTCTCGGCCAGCAGGCGGCCGAGGATGTCGCTGGTGCCGCCGGCCGCAAAGGGCACGATCAGTTTGATGGGCTTGCTGGGCCAGGCATCTTGGGCCCAGGCCGGTGCGCTCATCAGCGTCGAGAGGGCGGCAGCCAGAGCGGTCGAGAGGAGGGTTCGGCGTTGCATCGTCGGGTTCCGGCAAGAGGGGGAGAGCGGCAGTCAGGCGAGGCGGTTCAGCCGCCCAGGTGCAGCACCGTGTTGGGCAGCCACATCGAGAACGAGGGCACGTACGTGACCAGCATCAGCGCCACGATCAGGCCGCCGTAGAAAGGCCAGATGGTCTTCATCACGTCGCCCACCGAGATGCCACCGATGGTGCAACCGATGAACTGCGTGGTACCCACCGGCGGGGTGTTCAGGCCGAGGGCGCAGTTGATCAGCATCACCACGCCGAACTGCTCGGTGCTCATGCCAAATTGCTGGCAGATGGGCAAGAAGATGGGCGTGCAGATCAGGATGGTGGCGGCCATGTCGAGGAAGGTGCCGAGCACGAACAAGATGACGTTCACGCTCAGAAAGATCACCCAGGGCGAGGTGCTCAGCGTCGACAGCGCCTTGCCGGTGAGTTCGGCCACACCGTAGAGGCCAATCAGGTAGCCGAACATCGACGAGATGCCGATCAGCAGCAGCACGGTGCCGGTGGTTTTCACGGCCTTGGCAGCGGCTTTGAGGAACTGCTCGCGGTTCAATTTTTTGTAGACCACGGCGGCGAGGAACAGCGCCCACAGCACGGCCACCGAGGCCGATTCGGTGGCGGTGAACGCGCCCGACAAGATGCCCACGATGATGATGGCCACCACCGCCAGGCCCGGCACCGAGGCGCGGAACGACGACCACACAATGGCCCAGCCCGGGAAGGTGCCCGCCGGATAACCCCGGCTCACCGCCACGAAGTAGGCCGCGGCCAGGTTGCACAGCGTCAGCACCAGGGCCGGCACCAGCGCGGCCAAGATCAGCGCCGCGATGCTCACCTTGCCACCCGCGGCCAGCGCAAAGATGATCAGGTTGTGCGAGGTCGGCATCAGCGCGCCCACCAGCGAGGCGTGGGTGGTGACGTTGACGGCGTAGTCGGCGTGGTAGCCCTCTTTTTTCATCTGCGGAATCAGCACCGCGCCCATGGCCGACACGTCGGCCACTGGCGAGCCCGAGACGCCGCCAAACAGCGTGCAGGCCAGCACATTGCTCATGCCCAGGCCGCCGCGCACATGGCCGGCCAAGCTCTTGGCGAAGTCCACGATCTTGTCGGCGATGCCGCCGTACATCATGATTTCGCCGGCAAAGATGAAGAAGGGAATCGCCAAGAACGAGAACGGGTTCATGCCCGAAATCATTTGCTGGAAGCCCACCGCCAGCGGCAGGCCTTCATACAGCAGCGTGGCCAGCGACGACAGGCCGATGGAAAACGCCACCGGCACGCCGAGCAGCAAAAGCAGCGTGAAGCTCACGCACAGAATGGTCAAGGCCATGGTCGGAATCTCGGTTCAAAGAAGGGGCAGGCAGAGCGCGTCAGATCAGTACCAGGCCGGCTCGACCTCGGTGCCCTGGATCAGGGCCAGCAGGTGCTCGACCGAGAACATCGCCACCAGCACACCGGCAATGGCCGGCGGCGCGTACTTGAAGGCCTCGGAGATGCCCAGTGTGGGGATGGTGTAGTCGGCCACCGACTCGGCCAGCACGCCGCACTGCCAGGCCATCACCACGCCAAACAGCAGAATCAGCGCGTGGATCAGCAACTCCAGCTTCAGGCGCAATGCCTCGGGCGCCAGCACCAGAAACGACTCCAGGCCAATGTGGCCCGCATCGCGCACGCCCACGGCCATGCCGAGCATGGTCACGTACAGCACCAGCAGCACGGCGCTGCTCTCGGCCCAGGTGGGGGTGTCGTTGAACACGTAGCGGCCAACCACTTGGTACAGCACGGCGCAGATCAGCAGCACCAAGCCGGCCACGCCCACTTTCAAGCAGGTGCGGGCGATGAGGGCACAGAGTTTGGAGTACATGGGGCGGAGAAGAAGAGGGGGTGAGGCACACCACGCCGCAGCGCAAACTGCCGCGCGGTGGTGCCGAAAGAACGATGCCAGGGGCGGGCGACACCCGCAGGTGCCGCGCCGCCGGGCCAGCTGCGCGACGCAGCGCTTACTTGAGCGCCTGGATGCGCTTGATCAGGTCTTGCTGGTGCGCGTCTTTGATGAACTTGTCGTACACCGGCTTCATCGCGGCCTGGAACGGGGCCTTGTCGACCTCAATGATTTCGGTGCCACCGGCCTTCACCACGGCCAGCGATTTGGCTTCACGTTCGTCCCACAGCTTGCGCATGTAGAGCACCGATTCCTTGGCGGCGGCGCGGATGGCTTTTTGGTCTTCCGGCGTCAGCGTGTCCCAGGTGCGCTTGGAGAACAGCAGCATCTCGGGCGCCATCGAGTGCTCGGTCTTGTTGTAATACTTGGCAATTTCAAAGTGACGCGAGCTCTCGTAGGTGGGGTAGTTGTTCTCGGCCGCATCGACCAGGCCGGTCTTGAGCGCGGTGTAGACCTCGCCAAAGGGCATCGGCGTGGCGTTGGCGCCCATGGCTTCGAGCAGCGCCACCCACAGGTCGCTTTGCTGCACACGCACCTTCATGCCCTTCACATCAGCCAGGGTCTTGATCGGTTTTTTGGCGGTATAGATGTTGCGTGCGCCCGAGTCGTAGAAGGCCAGGCCGATGAAGCCTTGTTTCTCGCAGTCGTTCAGGATGTCGTCGCCGATCTCGCCGTCCAGCACCTTGCGCATGTGCTCGGTGCTGCGGAACAAGAAGGGCATGGTCGGCACCATGGTGGCCGAGCAGATGTTGTTCATCGGCGCCACGTTGACGCGGGTCATCGCCAGCGCGCCGAGCTTGGTTTGCTCGATGGTGTCTTTCTCGGCGCCGAGGGCGCCCTTGGCAAACACCTTGATGGTGTGGCGGCCGTTGGTGGCCTTGCTCAGCACCTCGCCCATGTGGCGCACGGCCAGCACGGTGGGGTAGTCCTCGGGGTGGATGTCGGACGAGCGGAACTCGATGGCTTGGGCGCTCAGGCTGGCCAAGAGCAGGCCGGCAGCGGCCAGGGCGCGGGTGAGGGTGGTTGTCATAGGGGACGTCTCCGTGGTGTGGCGAGTGGACCGGTCGCTGCCGGCTGGATGGTGGGGGCGAAACAGGGTCACGCAGAAAAAGCGGTCTCGGCCAGGCCGGTGAAGCCGGGCTCGCAAACAAACACCGCGCCGCCGAGCGCGATGTCATCGCCCTGCGGCTGGGCAGGGCGGATGCTGGTGATGAACAACTGGTCGAGCCTCGGGCCGCCAAAGCTGCACATGCTGGGCTTGCTGGTGGGCACACGCAGCGAGCGCTCGAGCCGGCCGTCGGGCGTGAAGCGGTGCACCTGCCCGGCGTCGTTGCCACACACCCAGTAGCCGCCTTCGCTGTCGATGGCGGCGCCATCGGGGCGGCCGGGCAGGGCGCGGAAGTCGGCAAACAGCACTCGCTCACCGAGTGAGCCATCGTCGCGCAGCGGCAGCGTCCACACGGCTTGCGCCTGCGGGTGGCTGTCGCTCAGGTACATCGTTCGGCCATCGGGGCTGAAGGCCAGGCCGTTGGGCGTCAGCAGGCCGTTCACCAGCGGCGCGGACAGGCCTTGGGCGTCGACGCGGTACAGGCCGCCTGACGCCGAGGCCAAGCCCATGTCGCGCACCATGGTGCCGGCCCAGAAGCGACCTTGGCGGTCACAGCGGCCATCGTTGAAGCGCATGCCGGGCTGCGGGTGCGTGATCGTGGCCAAGCGTGTGCTGTGCAGCGTGCCGTCGTCGGCCGGGCGCAGGTGGAACACGCCGCTGTCCATGCCCGCGATCACGCCGCCATCGCTGTGCAGGGCGATGCAAGCCAAGCGTTCGTCGGTGGCCCAGCTTGTCAGGTCGCCACTCACTGACGACCACCGCCGCAGCGCCCGGCCTTCGATGTCGACCCAGTACAGGGCGGCATCAGCCGGGCTCCAGAGCGGGCATTCGCCCACGCTGTCGCGGTGCGTTGGATGCAGCAGTTCCATGGCCTGCACGCTCACTCGAACGGGCCCGTGCGCACGAAGGGGCCGCCTTGGTAGATCACCGCGGGGTCCGACAGGTCGGGCACCGGGTCGGCCGCTTCGAGTTTGGCGCGGAAGGGCTCAGAACTGTCTTGCGGGCGGTAGCCGATGTGGCGCGCGGAGGTGTTGTCCCACCACGTGGTGGTGTTGTCGCCCATGCCGAAGATGATGCTGTGGCCGACCACGGGTGCCGTCAGGCTGGCCACCACCAGGCGCTCCAGGTCGTCGTAGCTCATCCAGGTGGCGAGCATGCGGCGGTTCTTGGGCTCGGGAAAACTGGAGCCAATGCGCAGGCACACGGTCTCGATGCCGTAGCGGTCGAAGTAAAAGCGCGACAGGTCTTCGCCGAAGGCCTTGGACAAGCCGTACAAGCCATCCGGCCGGGCCGGATCGCGCGGCGAGATGACCTCGTCTTGGCGGTAGAAGCCGGTGACGTGGTTGGAGCTGGCGAAGATGATGCGTTTGACGCCGTGTTTGCGTGCGGCCTCATACAGGTTGTAGCTGCCGATGATGTTGGCCTGCAGGATGGGCGACCACGCTTGCTCGGTGGAGACGCCGCCGAGGTGCACCACGGCGTCGACACCGCTCAGCAAGGCTTGCATCGCGTCAGCGTCTTCGAGGCGGGCCGGGCAGACCTCTTCGTGCGTGGCCGCAGCGCCCAAGTCCGCGATGTCAGACACCCGCAAGCGCTCGCAATAAGCGCCCAGCCGGGTGCGCAACTCACGGCCGAGCCCGCCGGCGGCGCCGGTGAGCAGCAAACGGCCAAAACGGATCGAGGTAGGGTGGCAGGGCATGTCGGGGCTCGCGCTTCTTGGTACAGTGGATTCAATCCATGTGGTACGTCATCAGTTGTCGTACAACAATGCTGAACTTTAAGCCGCCGCTGCGCCGTTCGGCCTAGGGATAACACTGAAGCACCCCGAAAAGAGTCGAGACATGTCCACCGAACTGAATTCCCCGCGCAGGCCCCGCGGCCTGGCGCTGGCCTTGGTCAACTCCTTGGGGGAGCGCATCCGTGCGGGCCGCTTGGCCGTGGGCGACAAGCTGCCCACCGAGGCAGCGATCATGGATGAGTTCGGGGTCAGCCGGACGGTGGTGCGCGAGGCGCTCTCCAAGCTGCAGGCCGGCGGTTTGGTGGAAACGCGCCACGGCATTGGCACCTTCGTACGCGGCGTGGGCGAGGTGCCGGGCTTTCGCATCGCGCCCGAGCAACTCGGCACCTTGCGCGATGTGGTGGCAGTGCTGGAGTTGCGCATCGGCCTGGAAACCGAGGCCGCCGCCCTGGCTGCCGTGCGCCGCAACGACGCCAACATTGCTGCCTTGCGCCAAGCGCTGGACGACTTGTCGCTCGCGCTGGACGACCGCCGCAGCGCGGTGGGCGCCGATTTTCAGTTTCACCTGGAGATCGCGCGGGCCACGCAAAACAGCCACTTTGCGGAGCTCATGGGCACCTTGGGCCGCACCATCATTCCGCGTGCGCGCCTGGAGCCGGGAGAAGCCTTGGACGAAGAGGGGCGGCAGTACATGCTGCGCATCAACGGCGAGCACGAGAGCATCTTCGACGCCATCGTGAACCAAGACGCCGACGCCGCCCGCGCCGCCATGCGCACGCACCTGGCCAACAGCCGCGAACGCAGGCGGCGCGCCGAATCCACGGTGCCGTGAGCAGCTGCTCGGCGCGCGCTGGCGCGTGCTGTGCAGCCACTGCGGGCGCTTTTGAGGCGTCATCCGCACAAACCCGCATGTGAGCGAGCCACCCAAGTTGTACGATGACATACAACATGAATCGGGTTGTGCCATCTCGGCCCCGATCGCGTCTCACGTGGGTTCGGCCGCTTTGCGGAACGGTCGGGCCTTGTTCATTCGCTGCCCAGGAGCACCCGCCCATGTCCCCCCAAGAACTCAAGATCGTCCTGCAATCCGGTCTGCTCTCCTTCCCGCTGACCGACTTTGACGCGCAACTGAAGTTCGCGCCCAAGCCGTTTGCCGAGCGCCTGGAGTGGCTGCAGCCCTATGGCGCCTCGGCGCTGTTTGCCGCGGGCGGCACGGGTGAGTTTTTCTCCTTGGCGCCGCAGGAGTACAGCGAAGTCGTGAAGGTCTCGCTCGACACCTGCCGCGGCCGCACGCCCATCATTGCCGGTGCCGGTGGCGGCACCACGCTCGCCATCCAATACGCGCAAGAAGCCGAGCGCCTGGGCGCGCAAGGCGTGCTGCTGCTGCCGCACTACCTGACCGAAGCCAGCCAAGAGGGCTTGATCAACCACGTCACGGCCGTCTGCCAGAGCGTGAAGATCGGCGTCATCGTCTACAACCGCGGCGCCTGCCGCCTCACGCCCGCCAGCCTGCTGGTGCTGGCCGAGCAGAACCCCAACCTGATCGGCTTCAAGGACGGCTTCGGCGACATCGAGCGCTTCGTCGCCATTCGCCAGACCTTGGGCGAGCGTTTTGCCTACCTGGGCGGCCTGCCCACGGCCGAGTTGTTTGCCGGCGCCTACAAGGCCATGGGCTGCCCGGTGTACTCGTCGGCGGTGTTCAACTTCATCCCCAAAACGGCGATGGACTTCTACAACGCCCACGCCAAAGGCGACACCGCCACCTGCGACCGCCTGATCCGCGACTTCTTCTTGCCCTACATCGCGCTGCGCAACCAGGGTGAAGGTTATGCGGTGTCGATCGTCAAAGCCGGCGCCACGGTCATCGGCCACAGCGCCGGCCCGGTGCGCCCGCCGCTGAGCGATCTGAAGGCCAGCGAAGTGGAGCAACTGCGTGCGCTGATGGCGCCGCTGGGCCCGCAGTAAGTGAGGTGCTGAGCGCAGCGGCCGCTCAGGCGGTGCTGCGCTCGATGATGGAAAAGCCGATGTCGATGATGGGCTCGGCCACCTGGCGGCCTTCGACCCGGTCGATGATGTACTGCGCCGCCGTCTGGCCGATGCGCGCGCCATCGATGCGCACGCTGGTCAGTGCGGGGTCCAGGCTGGCGGCGAATTCGAGGTCGCCCAGGCCGATCACGGCCAGTTGCTCGGGAATGCGCAAGCCGCGCGCCTGGCTCTCGATCAGCACGCCAAGTGCCAGCATGTCGGAGCTGCAAAACACCGCATCGATGGGCAGGCCCCGGCCCAGCAGTTCACCCAGACCCTGGCGGCCCGCACCCAATGTGGTGGGCGGTGGCGTGAACCAGATCGGGATCGGCTCGCTCAGCCCCAGGCTCGCGGCACGGCGCTGAAAGCCAAGATTGCGGCGCTTGCCGCGTTCGTCTTCGCCGCACATCAGCGCTGGGTGACGGTACCCGCGTGCGTGCAGGTAGCTGCACACCGCCGCGCCAATGTCTTCGTGCGAGAAGCCCACCAGCATGTCGATGGGCGTGGGCGTGAGGTCCCAGGTTTCGACCACCGGGATGCCCGAGGCCAGCAGTTGCCGGCGCCCCGTGGCCGAATGCATGATGCCGGTGAGCACGATGCCATCGGGGCGGCGCCGGATGATGGCGTCGAGCAACGCGTCCTCCTGCGATGGGCCGTACCCCGTCTGGCCCAGCATCAGTTGGTAACCCTGGGCGGTGAGCGCCGCATTGAGCGAACTCACGGTTTCCTGGAACACCGGCCCCACCAGCGTGGGCAGCACCGCGGCCACCAAGCGGGCCCGCGACGAGCGCAAGCCACCGGCCATGCCGTTGGGCACGAAGCCGGTCTGTTTCACCACCTCTTGCACGCGCGCCAGCATCGCGGGCGAGACCCGCTCCGGGTGGTTCAGCGCGCGCGACACAGTCATGGCCGACACGCCGGCAAGGCGGGCGATGTCGTGGACGGTCAATGCTTGGGACATGGGGCGATGGCGGGCAATGGAGCGCTACCTCAGCGGGATCTTGGTATCAATAACAAGATCATATCCCCCTGCTGTCCATCTGGATTTGGGTTCGTGGCGCTCAATTTCAGCGGGTAAACCCGATGGATTGCGGGGAGGCCTTGTCCTATCCTTCGGTTCGTCTTGGTATCGATAACAAGACCAAACACGGGCCTTGTGCCCGACCGCATTCATCCCGAAGGACAGCAGACCGCCATGACCCTCCATCGCCTTGACTCCGCTGCGCGCGTGCGCACCCTGTTCACCGTCGGCCTGCTGGGCTTGTCGGCCTCGGCCTTCACCGGTGTGGCCCACGCCGAGATCCGCGTGATGTGCTACCAAGACGGCAACGAGTGCGATGTCACGGCCGACCTGATCAAGCGCTACGAGGCGCAGAACCCCGGCGCCAAGGTCATCCTCGATACGGTGCCCTATAAGACGGTGGTGGAGCAGTTGCCCATCCAGTTGGCCGCCGGCAAGGGCCCGGACATCGCCCGTGTGGCCGAGATCGGTGGCCTGTCGAAGAACTACATCGACATCAGCCCCTACGTGAAAGACCGCAAGTACTGGGAGAGCAACTTCGGCAGCACCTTGCCGTGGATGCGCCAGAACGCGCAGGACAAGGGCATCTACGGCTTCCTGTCGCAGATGACGATGACCGGCCCCTACGTCAACAAGACGCTGTTCGAGCAGGCCAAGGTGGCGCTGCCCGGCCCCAAGGCCACCTGGGATGAGTGGGTGGAGGCCTCGCGCAAGGTGGCCAAGGCCACACAAACCCCGGCCGCCATGGCCTGGGACCGCTCCGGCCACCGCTTTGCCGGCCCGGCCGTGAGCTACGGCGCCAAGCTGTTTGACGCCAAGGGCGATCTGGCGCTCGACGCCGGCTACAAGACCGCGGTCACCAAGTTTGTCGGTTGGCACAAGGATGGCACGATCCTGAAGGACGTCTGGGGCGGCTCGGGCGGCTCCACCTATGCCGACTCCATCGGCGAGTTCAAGAACGGCCGGGTGGTGATGGTGCTCTCGGGCTCGTGGCAGATCGCCCGCCTGCAAAAGGAAATCGGCAACAACTTCGACTGGGTGGCCGTGCCCAACCCCTGTGGCCCGGCT
>JBEAOO010000298.1:0-16828 GCA_041164825.1 Pseudomonadota bacterium
CTTCGCTGCGGGCCTTTTCACGTTCGAAAGTCTCTCGTTCGACGCTTGGCGCGAGGGCGGCGATGGGCCGGGGCGATGTGCTCCGTGTCCTCCAGGCCCGCCCATCCGGCGGTCCATTCCCCCATGACCTCCGCACAACGCCCCGGCCCATCACCGCCCCACCACCACCGTGGCATGCGTCGTCGCGGCATGCCACCACCGGTTGGGCGAGCGCTGTGCCGCCTTCGCTTTGCGCAGGTAAAGGGGGAGCCGGCCGCAGGCCGGCGGAGGACTGAGCCCGGACACAAACAGTCCTGAGGACTGTTTGTGCCTGGCGAAGGCACGGGCCTCTGGCCCGGGCACGGAGCAAAGCGACGGCGGCACGGCGCTCCGAGCACCTGCCTCAGCATGCGTCGAGCCTCAGGGCCGAACGCGCCCCTCGCTACGCGCTGAACTTTGGAGGCAATTCAACGCAACGACGCATCAGAGCTTCAGCTCCCATCGCAGCGCCCATTGCGTGACCCCGCTGGAGCGGCTGTCGAGCTGTTCGATCTCACTGCCCACCAGCGCGGTGCTGCTGCTCTCGCGGTCGATCGGCAGCAGGTTGCTGGCCGAGAGGCGCAGCTTCATGGCTGGGCTGAAGGTCCACAGCGCGTAGGCGTCCAGGCTGCGGCGTGTGCCGGTGTGCACGCGCTGGGTGTCGCTTTGTGCCACCCAATAGGCGGGCGTCCAGTTGAGCGTGCCGCCCAGGGTGAGTGGCACGCTGCTCAAGGCCACATCGGTGCCCAGGTTGGCGGTGGCTTGGGGCTGGTCGTCGAGGCGGTTGTCGGCGGCGTTGACGCTGCTCACGCGCGAGCGGTAGAGGCTCAGGTTGGCGCGCAGCGGCAAGGCCGGGCCGCCATCGATCAGGTCAGACACTTTGGCTTTGGCCTCGAACTCCACCCCTTGCGTGGTGGCGCGGCCAAAGTTGCTGGGTCGGGAGACCCAGCGTTGCACGCTCGACCACGGCGTGGTTTCCAAACTGGCCACGGTGCGGATCAGGTCGTTGATCTGGCGGTGAAACACGCTCACGCTGAGCACGCCGCCTTCGCTCAGGTAGCGCTCAAAGCTCACATCCAAGCCGGTGGCCAGTTCGGGTTTGAGCAGCGGGTTGCCCACGCGGTCGGGCGCGGTGGGCTGGTTGGCCTCGTTGGCGCCCACGCCGGCCGAGAGGCTGGGCTGTGCGGTGAGTTGGCGCAGGCTGGGCGCGCGGAAGCTGCGGGTGAGGCTCACGCGCACCTGGTCGCGGCTCTTCGGGTCGGCCTTCCACACCGCATGCAGCAGGGGGCTCCACACGCTGTTGACGCTGTTCACGGGCGACGCAGCTGCGTCGCTGCGCGTGGCGATCGACTCCCAGCGCAGGCCGGCGTAGCTTTGCCACTGCGGCGTGAGTTGCCACTCGTCTTGCGCGTACACGGCCAGCTTGGTGGAGCGTGCGCGCAGGTCGTCACCTTGGGTGTTGCTGCTGCCGCTGGCGGGCGATTCGATGAGCGTGCGCTGGTCGTGGCGGCGCGCCCAGGCCAGGTCCCAGCCGGCCACCAGCGTGTGGCCCTCGGCCAGACCCTCGTCCGACACCTTGCCGCTGAAGCTGGCCGAGCGTTCGCTCACCTCGCCGTGGTCGTCGAGTGCGCGCAGCGCCGCGCCGTTCGCATCAGCGTCGGTGCGCAGGCTGCTGCTGCGCGAGCTGAAGCCGCCGACGCCGAACTTCACTTCCATGCGCCGCGTCTCGCTCAGCACGTGTTGCCACTGCGTGTTGATGCGCAGGTTGGCAAACCGGCTGCTGCCGCTGGTGCCCGCTTGCGACCAGGGCGGTGCACCCGCGGGCAGGCTTTGGGTTTGCGCACGCACCCCGGTGTTGTCGCCTTGCGAGAGCATCCAGAAGGGTTGGATGCTGAGCGTGTCGTCGGGCGTGGGCCGCGCCTGCAAGCGGCCATGCAGGTGCAGGCCATCGCGCACATCGAGGCCGCTGCCCGTGATCTCGCGTTGGCGGGTGGGCGCGCCGGTGGCGGCATCTGCCGCACTGGTGCGCCAGATGCTTTCCCAGCGGCTGCGGCTGTGAAACGCATTGAGGCTCAGCGTGTAGGCGCTGCCCGCTTCGGCCGAGAGCGTGTCGCCGCGCGTCCACGACACGCCGGGCGAGAGCTCGCCATCGCGCAGCTGGCTGCCGAGTTGCAGCTCGTTCACCGCCCGGGTGGCGAGCGTTTCTCGCAGGATGATGTTGAGCGTGCCGGCAATCGCTTGCGCGCCGGTGTCGGCCGTGGGCGCGCGCTGCACCTCGATGCGTTCCACCTGGCTGGGGCTGAGCGCGTCGAGCGTGAAGCCGCGCGGCATGGCCTCGCCGTTGATCAGCACTTGGGTGTAGCCGTTGCCCAGGCCGCGCAGGCGCGGGTCGCCATCGCTGCCGATGGTCACGCCAGGCAGGCGTTTGAGCACATCGCTGATGCTGCTATCGCCTTGCGCCTCGATCTCGTCGCGGCCCACCACCAGTTTCGACGCGGTCGACAGGCGACGCATGGCCTGCTCGCGCTGCGCCGTCACCACCACGCGCGGCAGCACCACCGGTTTCACCGGTCCTTCGCGGGTGACGCGACTGGCGCTGCCTTCGCCGTCATCGGTCTGCGCGTGGCTCAGCGTGGGGGCCAGCAAGAGTGCCGAGATCAGCAGGGCAGGGCGGCGGTGGAGCGGGGTCGGTGGGCGGCGCATAGGGGGTGGGTTCAGGGTTCGGTGCGGCGGGCTGATTCAAGTCGTTCAATGCGCCGTGGTGAGCGCGTGCAGCCGCTCGTGCAGCGCCTCCAGCGGCGTGTGGCCTTGGGCCAACAGGTGCAGTGCACCGGCGTGCTCCGCCAGCAGTGCCGGGAAGCCGCGGATGCCCCAGGCCTGCGCTTGCGCAAAGTCCTGCAGCGTGGTGTTGCGCGCGGCATCGGCCGCAAATGCGGCTGCAAAATCAGCGCGCGGAATGCCCAGTGCCTGCGCCACATCGGCCAGCACCTCGGGGCGCGTCACGTTGCGGCCTTCGGCATAAAACGCCTGCTGCACGGCCTTGAAATAACGCCACATCAGCCGCGGCCAGTGCGTGCGCACGGCCACCACGGCGCGGCTGGCGGGCTCGGTGTCGTAGACAAAATCGGGCTGCATCAGCGCGGCATCGGGGCCGGTGTGAAAGGGCAGGGCGGTGGCCTCGTTCACGTGCTGCCAGTGGCCCAGGATGTCTCGCGCTTTGGCGCTGTCCAGCACCTCGGTGGTGTGCGGGCGCAGACCGCCCATGACCAGTGCCAGCTGCAGGGGGGCCGCAGCACCGGGTTGGGCGAGCAGGGCGTCCAGCGTGGGGCCGAAGCCATAACACCAGGAGCACATCGGGTCGGCAAGGTAGAGCAGATTCATGGGGCGCGATGCTACCTGCAGCGCCTCGCCGCAGTCGTGCACAAGGCCCTCGAACAGGGGTTCTTGGTGGTGTCAAAAAAACAAGGTTTGGGCTTCAAACCGCAAACCATGGACAATCGCGCCTCCCAAGAATTTCAGAACTCCGATGGATCCCGTCATTTCTCGCTACCAGGTTCGTCCCGCCACCCTTCGCGATGCCAAGACCGTGGCCGAAATCCATGTCGCCTCTTGGCAAGCGTCGTACAAGGGCATCGTGCCCGACGAACACCTCCGCAGCCTCTCGGTTGAAAAGCGCCAGGCCTTCTGGCGCGAAGCGATCGAGTTCTGCGAACCGCAACTGCTGGTGGCCACCGAAGGCACCCAGATCGTCGGCTTCGTCGGTTTCGACCGTTCGCGCGACAAGGGCACGCCGTCCACCACCGGCGAGCTGTGGGCGCTCTACGTCAAGCCCGATCGCTGGGGCACGGGCGTCGGCCTGGCCCTGTGGGACGCCGCCCGCGACGGCCTGCAAGAGGAAGGCTGCACCCGCGTCACCGCCTGGATGCCGCTGCGCAACGAGCGCGCGCTGCGCTTCCACGAGCTGGCCGGCTTCAAGCGCGAGTTGACCTCGGCCAAGACCACCGACATCGGTGGCAGCAAGGTCGAAGAGATCCGCCTCAAGCGCGACCTCTGATCGGCCCGCCGGTCGGGGTCTGCACGCCGCTGCAGACCCCGGCCCACCACCGCTTTGGGCGCGTTTGCAATGAACGCTTGGTAAAAACCCGAATCCGGTCTAGAATGCCAGCTTCGCCGCTCACGAGAGTGGCGATCCGCTCATCCCCTCTGACCTCATCGAGTCTTCCCGCGGTCCCTTTTTCAAGGTGAACTGCGCGGCCTGTTCGAACCCCTTGCGGGAATGGTTGGCGGCGATGCCGTCGCTTTTGACTGTTCCCGTTCACGGCGCCCCGTTCTGCAGGCGCCGACTCGGACCTTTCTCCCCGGCGACTTAACCGGTCCCCACGAACCTCGTGAGGCGACCTGGTGCCGTTCATGCGTGCCGCGCTTTACCCAGCGCAGCGTGCAGGCACCGTGTTTTGTGAAGACTCTTGACATGACGTTTACGACCCTGGGCCTCAACGAGGCCATCCTGAAGGCAGTGACTGATTCTGGCTACGAAAAAGCCACCGAAGTTCAGACTCTGGCCATCCCCGCTGCCATCGCCGGCAAAGACCTGATGGTCTCGGCCAGCACCGGCAGCGGCAAGACCGCCGCCTTCATCCTGCCCGCGCTGGAAAAAATCATCCTGGCCCGCGCCGACACCACCAAGAAGCGCGAAAAAGGCGTGATCTACGGCCCCCGCGTGCTGGTGCTGTGCCCCACCCGCGAACTGGCGATCCAAGTGGCCAAGGCCGCTGAAACCTACGGCCGCCAAGTGCAAGGTCTGCGCGTGGCCACCGTCGTTGGTGGCGTGCCTTACCCGGCCCAGATCAAGGCCCTGCGCAGCCCGCTGGACATCCTGATCTCGACCCCGGGCCGCCTGCTCGACCACCTGCAGACCGGCAAGGCCGTGCTGGAGAACGTCGACATGCTGGTGCTCGACGAAGCCGACCGCATGCTCGACATGGGCTTCATTGACGACATCCAAGTGATCGCCGATGCCCTGCCTGCCACGCGCCAAACCGTGATGTTCAGCGCCACCTTCGCCGGCCATGTGGGCCGCCTGGCGCAAAACCTGTTGCGTGACCCGCAGCGCATCGACGTGGCCTCGCACACCGACGCTCACGAAAACATCGAGCAGCGTCTGCACTGGGCTGACAACGTCAACCACAAGAACGCCCTGCTGGACCACATCCTGACGCAAAAGGAAATGGAACAAGCCGTGGTGTTCACCAGCACCCAGCGCGACGCTGACTGGCTGGCCGACCGCTTGGCCGACATGGGCCACGCCTGCGCTTCGCTGCACGGTGGTCACCCGCAAGGTCGCCGCAACCGCGTGCTGCAAGGCCTGCGCAACAAGCAACTGAAGGTGCTCGTGGCCACCGACGTGGCCGCCCGCGGCATCGACGTTCCGAGCATCAGCCACGTGGTGAACTACGGCCTGCCGATGAAGGCCGAGGACTATGTGCACCGCATCGGCCGCACCGGCCGTGCCGGCCGCAATGGCCTGGCCATCACGTTGGCCGAGCGCATGGACGCCGGCATGATTCGCCGCATCCAGCAGTTCACCACCCAAAACATTCCGGTGAAGCAAGTCGAAGGTCTCGAGCCCACCAGCCCGGAACCCAAGATGTTCCCGCCGCGTCCGGCCGGTGGCGACTTCGCTGGCCGCCCGGGTGGCAAGTTCGGTGGCCCGCGTGGTGGTGATCGCTTCGGCGGCCGCCCGGCTGGCAACAACAAATCGTTCGGTGGCCCGCGCCACGAGCACGGTGGTTTCCAGCCGCGCGTTGAAGGTGGCTTTGCCCCCCGCAACGACGGTGGGTTTGCCCCGCGCAACAGCGCTCCGTTCCAACGCGACGAGCGCCGTGAATTCGCCCCCCGTGGTGACTTTGCCCCGCGTGGCGATTTCGCCCCCCGTGGCGAAGGCGCTCCGCGTCAAGGCGGCTTTGACCGCGGCACCGGTGGTGGCGCGTTTGATCGCCCGGCGGGCGGCAGCTTCGAGCCCCGTCACAACGGCGAACGCAAGATCTTCGGCGGTCCGCGCGCTGACGGCGGCGCCCGTCCGGGCCCGGGCGGCAAGCCCGGTTTCGGTGGCAAGCCGATGCGCCCGCGCACCGGTGGCTTCGGCCGCTGAGCGCGATGCGCGCTGAACACCGCTTTGGTGGTGTTCGCCGCTGAATGACCGCATGAAAAAAAGGGCCCGCGCAAGCGGGCCCTTTGTCGTTCGGGCGGCGAGTTGCCGCTCTCCGTGCGGCTCGCCGCCGCCGTTTGAGGGGCATGGCGCGATGGATGGCCGGTGTGCCGTGACCGAGAGCGGCGATCCGGCCAGCGGTGTGCGCCGTGCCGCAACTGCGCGGTGTCCCCGGCGCCTCGCTCCTCGCCCCCCCGAATACCCCTGCGCGGCGCGCCCGCCGCCCCGGTGCTTCTCGGGGGCCCCAAAAAAAGGGGCGGCCGAAGCCGCCCCGTTCAGTCAACGCGCCGAAGCGCGCCGTGCTTCGATCAGAAGAAGCCGAGCTTGTTCTCGCTGTAGCTGACCAACAGGTTCTTGGTCTGCTGGTAGTGGCCCAGCATGTCCTTGTGGTTTTCGCGGCCGATGCCCGATTCCTTGTAGCCACCGAACGCAGCGTGGGCAGGGTAGGCGTGGTAGCAGTTGGTCCACACGCGGCCCGCCTTGATGGCGCGGCCCATGCGGTAGGCCACGTTGCCGTTGCGGCTCCACACGCCAGCACCCAGACCGTACACGGTGTCGTTGGCAATGGCCAGCGCGTCGGCTTCGTCCTTGAAGGTGGTCACAGCCAGCACCGGGCCGAAGATTTCTTCGCGGAAGATGCGCATGTTGTTGTCGCCCTTGAACAGGGTCGGCTGGATGTAGTAGCCGCCCGACAGGTCGCCTTCCAACTTGGCGGCAGCGCCACCGATCAGCACTTGTGCCCCTTCTTGCTTGCCCAGTTCGAGGTACGACAAGATTTTGTCTTGCTGGATGGCCGAGGCTTGTGCGCCCATCATGGTGTCGGTGTCGAGCGGGCTGCCCATCTTGATGGCGGCCACGCGCTTCAACACGCGCTCCATGAACTTGTCGTAAATGCTTTCCTGGATCAGCGCGCGGCTCGGGCAGGTGCAGACCTCACCCTGGTTGAACGCGAACAGCACCAAGCCTTCGATGGCCTTGTCGAGGAAGGCATCGTCTTTGTCCATGATGTCGGCAAAGAAGATGTTGGGCGACTTGCCGCCCAATTCCAGCGTGGCCGGAATCAGGTTGGTGGCGGCGGCTTGGGCGATCACGCGGCCGGTGGCGGTGGAGCCGGTGAAGGCGATCTTGGCGATGCGCTTGGAGGTGGCCAGCGGCATGCCGGCTTCGCGGCCAAAGCCGTTGACCACGTTCAGCACGCCAGGCGGCAGCAGGTCGGCAATCAGCTCGATCAAGACCAGCAAGCTGATGGGGGTCGATTCAGCGGGCTTGAGCACGATGCAGTTGCCGGCGGCCAGTGCGGGTGGGATCTTCCAGGCCGCCATCAGGATGGGGAAGTTCCAGGGAATGATCTGGCCCACCACGCCGAGCGGCTCGTGGATGTGGTACGCCACGGTGTTGTCGTCGATGACGCTGATGCCGCCTTCTTGGGCGCGCACGCAGCCGGCGAAGTAGCGGAAGTGATCGACTGCCAGCGGGATGTCGGCGTTCAGCGTTTCACGGATCGGCTTGCCGTTGTCGACGGTCTCGGCATAGGCCAGCTTTTCCAAGTTGGCTTCGATGCGGTCGGCAATGCGCAGCAGCACGTTGGCGCGCTCAGCGGGCGGCGTGGCGGCCCAGCCGGCTTGGGCGGCGTGGGCAGCGTCCAGGGCCAGGTTGATGTCGGCTTCGGTGGAGCGCGCAGCTTGGGTGTAAGGCTTGCCGGTGATCGGGGTGATCACGTCGAAGTACTGGCCGCCCAACGGGGCCACAAACTTGCCACCAATGAAGTTGTCGTATTTGGCCTTGAAATCGACGGGGGCGTTGGCGGAACCGGGGTTGGCGTACAGCATGGTTGTCTCCTGTGCTGGATGAGAGAAAGTGAGTGAAATCCGAGTGGTGTGACCTGCATAGGCGGTGTGTGCACAGCGCCGCAGCTCGGGTCTCAATACGCATACTCTGTGCCACTTCGGGTTTGTCCGGTGACGCCTCATGCGACGCCCGGGGAGGTCGTTTCAGCGGTGCTGTGACGCGGTTTTTGGGGGCTGTCATCAAATGGAGCAGTGCCGTTCCAGCTGTGCCGTGGCATCGGGAAAAAGGCGGGCCCTGCTCCGCATTTACCCGTGGGCGACGACGTCTCGGGTGCTGCTGCGGCGCGGGCCATAATCCAGCGCGCTGCGCCTCGGGCGCTGTGTGTGGCCCCTCAACGAACGACCCCATCGGCGCGGTTCTCGCCGCCCGCCCTCGACTGCCATGGCTTCCACCTCCTCCGATCGCAAAGACCTGTCCGGTCGCCACATCGTGCTCGGCCTCTCGGGCGGCATTGCGTGCTACAAGGCGGCCGAACTGGCCCGCGCGCTGGTCAAGGCGGGCGCCACCGTGCAGGTGGTGATGACCGAGGCCGCCGAGCACTTCATCACCGCCGTGACCATGCAGGCGCTCACGGGTCGCCGTGTCTACACCAGTCAGTGGGACGTGCGTGAGCCCAACAACATGGCGCACATCAACCTCACGCGCGAAGCCGACATGCTGCTGATCGCGCCGGCCAGCGCCGATGTGATGGCCAAGCTGCTGCACGGCCGCGCCGACGATTTGCTGAGCCTGATGGCGCTGGCCCGGCCCATGGCCACCTGCCCGCTGTTGCTGGCCCCCGCCATGAACCGCGAGATGTGGGAGCACCCCGCCACGCAGCGCAATGTGGCGCAGCTGCGCGGCGATGGCGCCACCGTGCTGGGCCCGGGTCACGGTGACCAAGCCTGCGGCGAGTTTGGCGACGGGCGCATGCTCGAATCGGACGAGTTGCTGGCCGAGGTGGTCGCGTTTTTCCAGCCCAAGCTGCTGCGCGGTCAGCGCGTGTTGGTCACGGCCGGCCCGACGTTTGAGGCCATCGATCCGGTGCGTGGCATCACCAACCACTCCAGCGGCAAGATGGGTTTTGCGATCGCGCGTGCGGCGGCCGAAGCCGGCGCCGAGGTCACGCTGGTGGCGGGCCCGGTGCACCTGCCCACCCCGCGCGGCGTGCAGCGCATTGACGTGCAAAGCGCGCAGCAGATGTTTGATGCGGTGCTGCCGGTGGCGGCGCAGTTTGATGTGTTTGTGGCCACGGCCGCCGTGGCCGACTGGCGGCCGGCGCAACAGTCCGAACACAAAATCAAGAAGGACGGCAAGCGCGTGGCGCCGGTGTTTGAGCTGACCGAGAACCCCGACATCTTGGCCGCCGTCGCCCGATTGCCGAACCGCCCCTATTGCGTGGGCTTTGCGGCCGAGAGCGAGCAACTCGCCAAACATGCGCGCGACAAACTCGTGCGCAAGAACCTGCCGCTGATCGTCGGCAACTTGGGGCCGGCCACCTTTGGCCGCGACGACAATGCACTGTTGCTGGTGGACGCGGACGGCGAAACGCCGATCCCGCAAGCCGACAAACTGACGCTCGCCCGCGCGCTGGTGGCCCAAGTGGCCCAGCGCATGAAGGCATCTCTGACCTGACCCTGCCCCGAATCTCTCCGACGCCATGATCTCTATCGATATGAAAGTGCTGGACCCGAGGCTCGACGCCTTGCTGCCGGCACACGCCACACCGGGCAGTGCGGGGGTGGACCTGCGCGCCTGCCTGGACGACGCCCTGGTGCTGCAGCCTGGCCAAACGCAACTCATCCCCACCGGCCTGTCCATCCACATTGGCGACCCGGGCCTGGCGGCCATGATCTTGCCGCGCTCGGGCCTGGGCCACAAGCACGGCATCGTGCTGGGCAATTTGGTCGGTTTGATCGACTCCGACTACCAAGGCCCGCTGATGGTCAGCTGCTGGAACCGCGGCACCGTGGCGTTCACCATCGAGCCGCTGGAGCGCATTGCGCAACTCGTGATCGTGCCGGTGGTGCAGGCCACGTTCCGGCGCGTGGCGTCGTTCGACGACGCCTCGGCGCGGGGTGAGGGCGGTTTCGGCTCCACGGGCAAAGGCTGATCACGCCTGGCCTGCGCCGTCCGCCGCCACAACGCAAAACGCCCTGCAGTGCAGGGCGTTTTGCATTCAGGGCAGCGTGTGTTGATCAGTGGGTGTGCGGGCTGGGCGGCAGCGCATTGAGCACGGTGAGGGCGGCGGGCTGGTCGACCGAGCTGGCTTCGACTTCCGATTCGGTGGCCGCGCGCACGCTGCGCACCGTCAGGTCCAGCCGCAGCGCGATGCCGGCCAGCGGGTGGTTGCCGTCGAGCACCACGTGCTCGGGGTAAATCTCGGTGATGGTGTAGACCGCTTCCGGGTCCAGGCCTTCGGTGGCGCAGCCCTCGGGCGGGCCGTCAAACTGCATGCCCGGCTCGATGTGCTCGGGAAACAGCGAGCGCGCTTCGAAAAACACCAGCTCGGGCAGGTAGTCGCCAAACGCTTGCTCGGGTTCGAGCTGCAGCTGCGCTTGGAAGCCGGCTTCTTCGTCGAGGATGGCTTCTTCGACCGCGGCGAGCAGGTCGTCGCCGCCGACAAAAAATTCCACCGGATCGACCAGTTCGTCGATGACGTTGCCAAGCGTGTCTTGGAGTCGCCAGGTCAGGCTGACGACACAGGGAGAAGAGATGAGCATGGTCAAGATCATCGCACAGGGCCGCTTGCTGACGCCCGGTGCGCGCCAGTCAACCGGCACAATCCGGGGCATGGACATCAACCAACCCACCCCGCTGCTGGCCGGCCTCAGCCCGGCGCAATTCATGCGCCGCCACTGGCAGAAGAAGCCGCTGCTCATCCGCCAGGCCGTGCCCGGCATCACCCCGCCGCTGAGCCGGCCGCAGATGTTTGCGCTGGCCGGCCAGGACGGCGTGGAGTCGCGCCTGATCACGCAATCGACCGATGGCAGCTGGGCGTTGCGCCACGGTCCGTTCACTCGTGGGCAGTTGCCCAAGGTGTCGACCCCGGCCTGGACGATGCTGGTTCAAGGGCTGGACTTGCACCTGCCCGAAGCCCATGAGCTGCTCAAGCGCTTTCGCTTCGTGCCCGACGCGCGGCTGGACGACTTGATGATCTCCTGGGCCAGCGATGGCGGCGGCGTCGGCCCGCACTTCGACAGCTACGACGTGTTTCTGCTGCAGGTCAGTGGCCGCCGCCGCTGGCGCATTGGCCGCCTCGATCAGCCCGAGCTGCAGCCCGATGTGCCCTTGAAGATCCTCAGCAACTTCGTGGCCGAAGAAGAATGGCTGCTGGAGCCGGGTGACATGTTGTACTTGCCGCCGCGCTGGGCGCACGACGGTGTGGCCGAGGGCGAGTGCATGACCTGCTCAATCGGGTTTCGCTCGGCCGGGCGCGACGAGGTGGGTGTGGAAACCATTCAACGCCTGCTCGATGCGCAAGAAGCACCCGATGTGGACGTGCTCTACCGCGACCCGAAGCAAGAGGCCACGACGGAACCCGGCCGCATTCCCGCCGCGCTGCAAGACTTTGCGGCCGACGCGGTCGCCCGCCTGATGAAAGATCCCGAGGCGCTGAACATCGCCCTCGGCGAATGGTTGAGCGAGCCCAAACGCGGCGTGTGGTTTGAGCCGGGTGAGGACCTGGACGTCAGCGCCGGCGTGACCCTCGACCGCCGCACCCGCATGATGTATGACGCCACGCAGGTCTACATCAACGGCGACTCCTACCGCAGCAGCGGCCGCGACGCGCGGCTGATGCAGCAGCTCGCCGACACCCGAGCGCTCAGCGGCGCGCAGGTGGCGCAACTCAGCGCCGGCGCGCTGGGCTTGCTGCAAGAGTGGTGCGAGGTGGGCTGGGTGGTGGCTGTGGCGGCCCGCGGCTGAGCGCGCTGCGCCGAGCTCGCCCTACCCGTGCCTCGAACCTGCGCTTCGAACGCGAGCGCGAATCCGTTACCCGGCAAGGAGACCCCGCCATGGACGGCATCGAGCCCCGTTTGATCGACTCGCGCAGTGGCTTCCAGCAGGCGCTGCGCGAGGTGTTTGCCGCCTTGCCGGCATCCAGCTGCCGCGAGTTGCTGTTGTGCGATGAAGACTTTGCCGATTGGCCGCTGGGCGAGGTCGCAGTGGTCGATGCGCTCAGCCGCTGGATCAACAGCCGCCGCAAGCTGGTGGTGATTGCGCGGCAGTTTGATGAGCTGCAGCGCCGCCACCCGCGCTGGGTCACGTTTCGGCGCCACTGGGCGCATGCGGTGGAGTGCCTGGGTGCCGAGGCGGTCGATGTGCGACCTTTGCCGGTGGCGCTGCTGGCCGCGGGTGGCTGCGTGTTGCGGCTGGCAGATTCGGGGCACCACCGGGGGCGCTTGTCGATCGAAGAAGCAGATATCCGAGTGACACGCGAGGGTATTGACGCAATTTTGCAACAAACGACGCCCGCATTTCCGGCGACCACTTTGGGTATATAGGTAGGTTCCCTAATCGGGTTATACTTTGAGGCTGAGCATATGGACTGGAAATGCTCGAGCTTTCCAACACGTCCGATGCTTGAAAACTTGGGGCCTCTTCAGATCAAGAGAGTCCCCTCGATTACCGGTAATTGATCGACTCTTAGAACTGAGGAAACCAACATGAACAAGTCGCTGCTGCTCGCATCCCTGATCGCTGCCTTCGCCCTGACCGCTTGCGGCAAGAAGGAAGAAATCGCTGCTCCCGTCGCTGAAGCCGCTTCGGCCATCGCCGCTCCTGCTGCTGACGCCGCTTCGGCTGTGGCCGATGCCGCTTCCGGCGCTGCCGCTGACGCCGCTTCGGCTGTCGCCGGCGCTGCCACCGACGCCGCTTCGGCCGTCGCTGGCGCTGTTGCTGAAGCTGCTTCGGCCGCCAAGTAATCAGCCTTCACTTCGGTGAATGCCAAAGCCGCCTTCGGGCGGCTTTTCTTTTTCCAGAACCGCTTGTCCCCGAATCGCCTTTCCGAGTCGCGTTGTCGCGTCGCCTGACCGCGCCGGATGGTGTTACCCGGCGCGACGTGCTGCATCGGTCGCTTGGGTGGCTCGGTGCGCCGAGGCATGAAAAAACCCGGTGACGGCAATGTGCCGTGACCGGGTGGGTGCTGGGTGGGCGCTCAGTGCGCTGCGTCAGCTCACTTCAACTGGTCCACCAACTGGCGGGCCAACTTTTGGGCCGGCTCGCTGTTGTCAGGCTGGCCATCGCGGTTGAAGATGGTGATGGTGCTGCGTTGGGCGTCAGCCTTGACCTGCACGCGCATGCGGCCTTGTTGCGGCACGCTCGGATCGGTCGAGTTGAACACCAGGTACTTGGCCAAGAAGCCCGGCATGTCTTTGCGGGTCGGGTCGATGACGCGCACCATGTAGACGCCTTGGATGCGGTCCTTGTCTTCGATGGCCGCATCCACGCGCTCCAGGGCTTGGCCCAGGCGGCGCCAGGCGTTGTCAAGCTTGTCGTCGAGTTGCACGGTGGCTTGGGTGTTGCTCTCCAGCAAGCGGGCGCGGGCCGGGCCGTTGGGCGCTGCGGCTGCGGTGGTTTTGCTCTTGCTGCCCGTGGCCGCGAAGGCGGCAGCCTTGTTGGCGGCCGCAGCAGATGCGGCGGCGGCAGCCGGATCGAGGCTGGCTTGCACGTCGGCCGGGGCCAGTTTGATCAACAAGCGCTGCAGCACTTCGGCCTCCAGCTGCGGGTCGTTGGCGCGGGCTTGCCAGGTGGTGTTGTCTTTGGCGGCCGAGTTGTAGACTTCTTCCATGCCCTTGTGGGTCAGGTAGACCTCGCTGCCACCGGCCGCGGTGCGCTCGACGCGCATGCGGTATTTGTCGCGCTCGCCGGTCGAGTAGAACGAGTCAAAAAACTTGCCCAGGAAGCGGCGCACGCCGTCTTGTGGCAGCTTGGCGCGGTTCTCGGCCCAGTCGGTTTCCAAGATGCCGACCACCGGTTGGTCGAGCACCAGCGTGAAGCCGCCTTCCTTCCAGAAGGTTTCCAGTTGCGGCCAGAGTTGGTCGGGCGGCAAGGTGCTGGCCAGCCAGCGCTCGTTGCCCAGGCGCTCCAGGGTGGCCGTGCCCAGCGCGCGCGGCGCCACCACCGGCTTGAGCGGTGCGGCCGCGGTGGCCGAGCCGTAGCTGGTGGCGCTCACCGACGTGCCGTTTTGCTGGAAGCGGGCGCTGCTGGCGAGTTGGGTCAGGTCGGGTGGCACTTCCAGCCCGCGGGATGCGGCCGCCGCGCCGCGGTAGTCCACCTTGTCGTCATTGAACAAGCTGCCCACGGCGGAACAACCGGCCAGACCGGTGACGAGCAACAAGCAAGCAACGCTGAGGCGCGTGGGGCGGTGGTGGGGTGCGTTCACTGAGGGGGCTTTCTGAAGGGCGAGGGCGCGGTCCCGCGGGGGGCGGGTGCGCGCTCGCTTCAAGGGCAACAAGGAGAATGGCGTGCGGGGGGATGAGGCTCAGAGCATGCCTGCGTCGCGCAGGGCTTGCTTCACGGCGGCCTCGCCGTGGGCCGTCATCGGGGTGATGGGCAGGCGAACGGTGGTGCGGCACAGGCCCAGTTGGGCCATGGCGAACTTGGCTGGCGCCGGGCTGGGCTCGCAGAACAGGTTTTTGTGCAGCGGCAGCAAGCGCAGGTGGATCTCGGTGGCTTCGCGCACCTTGCCAGCCATGGCAGCCACGCAGAGTTCGTGCATCAGGCGCGGCGCCACGTTGGCCGTCACGCTCACATTGCCGTGGCCGCCGAGCAGCATCAGCGCGATCGCGGTGCTGTCGTCGCCGGAGTAGATCGAGAAGCCCTTGGGCGCTTGCTTGATCAACCAAGCGGCGCGCTCGATGCTGCCGCTGGCTTCTTTGACGCCGATCACGCCGGGCAGTTGGGCGCAGCGCAGGGCGGTGTCGACCTGCATGTCTGCCACCGTGCGGCCGGGCACGTTGTAGAGCACCATCGGGATGTCCACCGACTCGGCAATCGCCTTGAAGTGCTGGTAGATGCCTTCTTGAGAGGGCTTGTTGTAGTAGGGCACGACCGACAGCGTGCAGTCGGCGCCGACTTCTTTGGCGAAGCGGGCCAGGGCGATGGCTTCGCGGGTGGAATTGCCACCGGCGCCGGCCATGATGGGCACGCGGCCGCGGGCGTGTTGCACCGTCACGCGGATGATTTCGCAGTGCTCTTCGACCGACACCGTGGGCGATTCGCCCGTGGTGCCTACGACGCCGATGCAGTCGGTGCCTTCGGCGATGTGCCAGTCGATCAGTTTGCGCAGGCCGTCGTAATCAACGCTGCCGTCTTCTTGCATGGGCGTCACGAGTGCGACGATGCTGCCAACAATGGGTGTCATGCGGTTGTCCTCTGAATCCTGCTGATTTTAGCCACCGCCAAAGGGCTTCGGCCGCCAGCGTTCACGTCAATGGATAACGCGGTGGTGCGGAAGGTTCCGCGGCTTGGTTCACGGCCACGATGCGTTGCACAAAGCGCGCGGGTTCGGGCACGAAACCATCCTCAAACGCGATCACCCGCCAGCCCTCGGCCACACGCAGCAACTCGCCCGGTGCCAGCAAAAAATCGGGCCGTGAGGGCTTGCCCACGGTCTCGTTGCCGTGGGCAAAGGTCTCCCAGATCAGCACACCCCCCAGCGCCACGCTGGCGCGCAGGGTGGGGATGAGCGGACGCCACAAGTAGTTGGTGATCACCACCGCATCGAACTGCCGGCCGGGCCACGGCCAGGGGCCGTGTTCGATGTCGGCCTGGGTGAGCGAGGCACTTGGTGCGCGTTCGGCGGCCAGCGCGAGTGCGGTGCCGTCGCGGTCGACCCCGGTGACAACGCAGCCGCGCTCGGACAAATACGCCAGGTGCCGGCCGCCGCCGCAGGCCACGTCGAGCACGCGCGCGCCGGGCGGCAGCAGGTGTGCCCAGCGTTGCAGCCAAGGCGAGGCGGCGCTGGCGGCGTGCGCGTGGGTTGGGGTGAGCAACGCGCCGCTCATGCCTGCGCCTCGGCCGTGTCGCGTTCGGCCGGGTCGGCCGCCTCGGGCTGCTTCGCTTGCAGGATGGCGGGCAGGTTGTGCTCGATCCAATCGGCCAGCGCCTGCACATGCAGGCCCACTTGCTGGCCCAGCGGCGTGAGGCTGTATTCCACATGCGGCGGCACCACCGGGTGCGACACGCGCAGCACAAAACCATCGCCCTCCAGCCATTGCAGCGTTTGCGCCAGCATGCGCTCGCTCACGCCCGCCACCTTGCGCCGCAACGCGCTGAAACGCAGCGTGCCACCTTGCAGGGCCACCAGCACCAGCACGCCCCAGCGGCTGGTGACGTGTTTGAGCACCTCGCGCGAGGGGCATTGCTCGGCGAATAAATCGCCGCGGCGCATTTGTTCGGCCACGGTGGCCGGGGTGGTGGATTCGTGGCGCATAGGTACTTACCTTTGTGTGCGTACTTACAAAAAGTGCGCTTTACCGATATTCTGCCGTCGCGTTGGATTTGTTGCCACCGTTATCACACGTCCAGGCCCACCGGGCCGGGGCTCAACCTCAAAGGATTCCCATGATTGCCATCACCGGCGCCACTGGCCAGCTCGGCCGCCTCGTCATCCAAGAACTGCTGAAGACCCAAGCCCCCGCCAGCCTGGTCGCGCTGGTGCGCAACCCGGCCAAAGCCGCCGACATCGCCGCCCTGGGCGTGCACGTGCGCCAGGCCGACTACAGCCAGCCCACCACTTGGGGCGCGGCGCTGCAAGGCGTCACCCGCCTG